>CAZXOZ010000001.1:0-47670 GCA_964642805.1 uncultured Sulfurospirillum sp.
AAATAGGCATAAAAAATATCTCATGTGATCTGATTTATGCAACCTCTTTTGATGTCCAAAATGATATAGATATAGCACTCTCGCTACCTATAAATCACATAAGCTCTTATGCACTAACACTAGAGGAGAATACCTTTTTTTATGGTAAAACTAGACTTATTGATGACTGCCCTAGATTGGCTGAAGAGTTTATAAAAAAAATAACGAAAAAATTTAAACAGTATGAGATTTCAAATTTTGGAGAGTATCAAAGTCAACACAACTTAGGCTATTGGAAAGGCGATGATTATATAGGCATAGGAGCAGGGGCAGTTGGTTTTTTGAAAAATAGAAGATTTTACCCATATAAGAGTATTGCCAAATATATTGAAAACCCTCTAAATGTTAAAATTGAAAAGCTCTCAAAAGAGGAGCTAACTACCGAAAAGATATTTTTAGGACTTAGAAGTATAGTGGGTGTTGACATAGAGGTTTTAACAAAAAAACAGCGACAAAAAGTTGACATACTGACTCAAGAGAAAAAACTCACATGTAGTGATGGCAAGATATGCAATAACGACTTTCTCCTTTCTGACGAAATAGCACTTTACATAATCTCTTAAGTATTTTTTAGTTAAAATTCAGGGTTCATATAAAAGGATATACATGTTTGGAATGAGTTTTGCAGAGATTTTAATAATTGCAGTCATAGCTGTACTTTTTCTAGGTCCTGAAAAACTGCCTTCAGCCATGATGGAGATTGCCAAATTCCTTAAGTCACTAAAAAGCAGTGTTAATGATGCAAAATCATCGTTTGAACAAGAGATAAAAATTCAAGAGATAAAAGAGGAGGCGCTAGAGTATAAGAAGAAGCTCGACTCAGCAACAAGCAGCATGAGAAAAACTCTCTCTTTTGATGAAATAGAGGAGATAAAAAACTCAACAAAAGGCGTAAGTGATACTTTAGGCGACATAAAAGAGAATATGAACAAAATTAGTGATATAAAAAATGACCCTTTTGGGATAAAAAAGTCTATAACTCAAAACAAGAGTGAAGATGTTTGATGAGATAAAACCGCACCTAGTTGAGCTAAGAAAGCGTCTTGGAATCTCTGTTGGGGTTCTTTTTGTTATGTTTTTTGCCTGCTTTTTTGTCTGGGAGACCATTCTTGCTTGGATGATTTTTCCCCTTGAGAGTGTTTTGCCAGCTGGGTCTGAAATCATATTTACCAAAGTTCAAGAGCCATTTTTTACTGCACTAAAAGTATCTTTTTTTACAGCATTTCTACTATCTTTGCCTGTTATATTTTGGCAATTTTGGCTCTTTATCGCTCCAGGTCTTTATGATAATGAAAAAAAGTTAGTTATTCCTTTTGTTGCATCTGCTACTTTTATGTTTCTCTTAGGGGCTTCATTTTGCTACTTTATAGTCGTACCACTTGGTTTTGAGTTTCTAATCAACTTTGGCTCACAGCTATTTAAAGCTCTTCCAAGCATTGGCGAGTATGTTACATTTTTTACAAAACTTCTTCTTGGTTTTGGGATAGCGTTTGAGCTTCCTGTTATTACTTTCTTTTTTGCTAAACTTGGACTTGTTACAGATAGAAGTCTTATTAACTTCTTTAGATATGCAATTATTATTATATTTTTAGCCTCTGCTCTTCTAACTCCGCCTGATCTGCTAACTCAGTTTTTGATGGCTGGCCCGCTTATCATCCTATATGGAATATCAATCTTAGTTGCTAGAGCTGTTAATCCTGAGACTGATGACGATATAGAAGAGGAAATAGAAAAGGAGAAGGAAAAATAGACCCGCTTCTTAAATCTAGCTATGACTATAAACTACCAGACCATCTCATAGCAGAGTTTCCTGTATCTCCTCGTGATAGTGCAAAGCTGCTTGTCTATAATAGAGCCGAAGACGCCATCATACATACCTCATTTAGCAATCTTTTTCAATATCTAAATAGAGATACCAATATTCTTTTAAATGATACCAAAGTAGTAAAAGCTAGACTATTTGGCACTAAAAAAAGTGGGGGTAAGATAGAGCTACTACTCAACTCTCCACTTCAAGATAAGAGATTTTCAGTCTATATAAAAGGGCGAGTAAAAAAGGAGATGGAGCTTTACTTTGAGAAAGATTTAAGTGCAAAAATTCTCTCTCTTGCCGAAGATGGAACACGCATAGTGCTATTTTTTCAAAATAAAAAGAGAGTAGATAGTGATAAGTTGTTTGATATTTTAGATGATATTGGTCACACACCACTGCCCCCATACATAAAAAGAGAGGACAATAAAGAGGATGAGAAAGAGTATCAAAGTGTTTTCTCTAAAAATAGAGGTGCGGTAGCTGCTCCAACTGCCTCTTTGCACTTCACAGATGAGATGTTTAAAGAGTTAAAAATCAGATACCAAACACACTTCCTAACTCTACACATTGGGGCTGGAACTTTTAAACCAGTGCAAAGTGAGTCGATAAATGATCATGTTATGCACTCAGAGTTCTATAGCATACCTGAGCCTACATGTAGAACTATTGACTTCAAAAAGCCTATCCTCGCAGTTGGTACAACAGTTGCAAGAACTGTGGAGTGTTATGTTAGAGAGGGTTTACGAACTGGAAAAAGTAACCTGTTTTTGCATCCAAACAATAGACCAAAAAGAGTCAACCATCTTTTGACAAATTTTCACCTACCAAAATCAACGCTTATTATGCTTGTTACCTCGTTTATAGGGATAGAAAAAACATTAGAAATTTACAATATTGCTATAGAAAAAAAGTATAGATTTTTCTCTTATGGCGATGCTATGCTTATACTTTAGACATACCTCTAGGTCATTGGAAACTAGCGACTAAACTACCTACAAGAATATTCCAGCCATCAACCATTACAAAAACGAGAAGCTTAAAGGGTAAAGAAATCATAACTGGTGGTAGCATCATCATACCCATACTCATAAGAACAGATGCAACAACCATGTCTATAATCAAAAATGGCAAATAGAGCAAAAAACCTATCTGAAAAGCAGTTTTAAGCTCACTTATTATGAAAGCTGGGAGTGCAACTGTTAGTGGAACATCCTCTAAGTTTTGTGGATTGTCAAGACCTCTTATCCTAAAAAATAGGGCTAAGTCTTTCTCTCTAGTGTTACGAATCATAAAGGCTTTAAAGGGTTGTACTGTTTTTTCAAATGCCTCTTCATAGCCCATCTCTTGTGCTAGATACGGCTTTACTGCTACCTCATAAGACTCTTTTGCAATTGGCTCCATAATAAAAAATGTCAAGATAAGAGCAAGTGAAACCAAGACTTGATTTGGAGGTGTCTGCTGAGTTCCAAGAGCTTGACGCAAAAATGAAAAAACGATTATTAGTCTCAAAAAACTAGTTCCTACAAACAAGATTGAGGGAGCGAGTACTAAAACTGTGAGTACAACAATAAGATTTAAGCTTGTAACTAACTGCTCTGGAGTATTTGGGGCAGTAAGACTTAGGTTAATCGCTGGAATCACCTCAGCCCCAACTAGTAAACTAGAGCTAAAAAACAGAAGTAGTATAAAAATCCTCATCAACTACTTACTCTGCATTGCTGCATCTAAAACACTCTTTTGTGCTTTATCTTTTGTGCCACTATCTATAGAGTAAAAGTGAAGCTCAACTCTTCGATTTTTAGCTCTTCCTTGTGGGGTGGCATTTGATGTTATTGGGTCAAACTCTGCTTTTCCAGAAGCCGACATCTTGCGTGGGTCAATTTGATTTTTGATTAGCTCTTTTACAACGCTCACTGCCCTTGCAGTAGATAGCTCCCAGTTATCTTTAAAAGGGCTAGAGCTATCAGGTGGATTTGTATCTGTATGCCCTCTTGCTTTTATGTGTAAGTTTTCGGGTAGCTTTTGGATGATGAGTGCGATTCGTCTTAAAAAAAGAAGCGCGTCAGCATTTTGTATAACAGCAGACCCAGGCTCAAAAAGAAGTCCATCAGGAAGTCTTATGATAAAACCATCCTCCGCCTCCTCTATCTGTATCTCTGGACCACCAGATATTTTTAACATCTCGTTTATCTCTACTATCGCTTTTCTGAGTTGAGTTGTTACTACTCTATTTGAAGTCTCTTCTGTTGTTTCAATAGGTGTTGCTTGTTGTTGTCGCTCTCTGCTTATCTCTGTTTTTGTTCCACCCTCAAGAACACTTAAAGCTCCTGCAAGTGAGCCTATAGCCTCTTGTATTTTTTTTGCATCCATAGTAGACATAGAGAGAAGAAGTACGAAAAAACACAAAAGCAGTGACATCAAATCTCCAAAAGCTGCTAGCCATGCGGGCAGACACTTGGGGCAGTCTGGACATTTTTTTTTCTTAGGCATAATCTATACTCTAATCAAACTGAGAGTTTCTCTCTTTAGGAGGCAAAAATGACAGTAGCTTACCCTCTAAAGTTCTTGGATTATCTCCTGCTTGAATAGCCATGATACCCTCCAAAATAAGAGTTTTTGCCAATGTCTCATCAGCATCTCTAATTTCAAGTATATTTGCAACTGGAGCACCAACAATATTACCTATCATAGCACCATACATCGTAGTAAGCAAAGCGACTGCCATAGCTGGTCCAATAGCAGAAGGATCAGCCATGTTTAAAAGCATAGCAACAAGACCGATAAGTGTACCTATCATACCCATTGCGCCAGAAAAGCCGCCCATTTGAGCAAATATCTGGGCATTACTCTTGTGTCGCTCACTCGTTTGATCCATATCTATCTCAAGTAGAACTCTTATAGTGTCAGGCTCATTGCCATCAACCGCCATTGAGAGCCCTTTTTTCAAAAACTTATTCTCTTCACTGTTTGCATCAGCCTCAAGTGCTAAAATACCATCTCGTCTCGCTTTTGTAGAGTATTCGACCATCTTTGCTATAGTTCCAGGAAGGTCTTGAACAGGAGGCTTAACAGCTATCATAAAAATCTTAGAGATACTTTTTATCTGCTCCATCTTAAAGCCGACTAAAAGAACTCCTGAAGTACCGCCAAAAACAATCAAGAGAGCTGGTATGTCAATATAGGGACCGATACCAACGCCCATCGCCATAGCACCAAAAAGAAGTGCTAGTGTGAGCACTAAGCCAACGACGGTTCCTAAATCCATATCTATCTACCCTTGTTAAAGTCATTTACTGTATTTTAATTGCTTTTATGTTAAAAAGTGGTTAAAAAGAGCTATTTTATAACGATTAAAACATTATTTAGTTAAAATATCGTCTATTTAGGTAAAAAGTTTACTCTCAGCAAGGCTGTAGCTTTAATGAGGGAAATTTTTGCTAAACAAGTTCAGCAAAAAGGAAAAATTAGATGAGTACGACGATTGCTATTATGGCTGCTGGATTTGGCACAAGAATGAGATCAAAAAAACCTAAAGTTCTTCATGAGATTAGTGGATTTTCTATGCTTTATCACATCATCAAAGAGGCTAAAAAAGTTTCAGATGATATACATGTAGTTCTTCATCATCAAGCTGATTTGATAAAAACAAGTATGAATTTTCACTTTAAAAACATAACTTTTATAATGCAAGATCACGAAAACTTTCCTGGAACTGGTGGGGCTATTATGTCTGTTACACCTAAATATAGTAGAGTTTTAGTTCTCAATGGAGATATGCCTCTACTTGAATCAGATGATATGAGGACTTTTTTAAAAGAGGGCACAAAAGTAGTTATGAGCTACTTCACATGTAGTGACCCAACAGGCTACGGAAGAGTTATAATGGACAGCAGGCACAAAGTATCAAGAATTATAGAGCATAAAGATGCCTCTAGTGATGAGCTAAAAGTTAAAAGTGTAAATGCTGGAGTATATCTTTTTGATACCAAATTTTTAGATGAAAATCTTTCAAAACTATCAAATAAAAATACTCAAAAAGAGTACTACATAACAGACCTTATCGCTATCGCAAATGAACAAAGCATAGAGGTAAAAGCAGTAGAGATAGATGAAAAAACTTTTATGGGAGTTAACTCAAAATATCACCTAAGTATCGCTGAGGAGATAATGCAAAAAAGAATTAAGAGGCGTTTTATGGAAGCTGGGGTTACTATGAGACTTCCTGAGACTATCTTTATTGCAAGTGATGTTGAGATAGAGGGTGAGTCTGTTTTGGAGAGTGGGGTATCTCTTTTAAATGGTGCTAAAATCATAGACTCTCACATAAAAATAAACTCTACCGTAGAAGACAGTGTAATTAAAAATTCAACCATTGGTCCTATGGCAAGAGTTAGACCAAAATCTATTTTAATTGACTCCGTGATAGGTAACTTTGTGGAGATAAAAAAATCAACATTAAATGGAGTTAAAGCGGGGCATCTTAGCTACCTTGGAGATAGTGATATTAGTAGTGGAACCAACATAGGTTGTGGAACTATCACTTGTAATTATGATGGAAAATCAAAACATAAAACTATCATAGGTAAAAATGTATTCATAGGAAGTGATACACAGCTTGTTGCACCAGTAACTATAGAGGATGATGTTATCATCGCATCAGGAACAACTGTTACAAAAAACATCAAAAAAGGCTCGCTTGCCATTGCAAGAGCTCCTATGGAACAGATAAAGAGTGGTTATTATAAGTTTTTTGGAAAAAATGATGCTTAGAGATAGAAAAATTCTTGTAGGAGTTACAGGAAGCATAGCTATATATAAAACCTTAGAAATTATTCGGCTATTTATCAAAGCTGGAGCATCCGTGAAGGTGGTTATGAGCGAGGAGTCAAAGAGATTTATCACTCCTCTTACTTTTGAAGCTATCAGTCAAAATGAAGTCCTACATGTACAAAGTGAAAACTGGGCAAATGAGCTTAATCATATTCATATAGGCAAGTGGGCTGAAATCTTTGTCATGGCACCCATAACTGCCAATACTATCAATAAACTTAGCGGTGGTATCGCTGATAATCTTCTCACTCAAACTCTACTCGCTTTTGATAAGCAGGTTATCATAGCACCATCAGCAAATACAAATATGATACTAAACCCTATCACCAAAGAGAGTCTAAAAAAACTTGAAAATTTGGGCTTTAAAGTGTGTGAGCCACAAGATAAACTTTTAGCTTGCAATGATGTAGGAACTGGGGCTATGGCTGAGCCTCAAACTATATTTGATACCGTAGCTCGTGAGCTTCTTAAAGATAAGTTTTGGAGCGGTAAAAGAGTAGTTGTAACTGGGGGTGGAAGCGTTGAAAAGATAGATAGTGTAAGGTGTCTTACAAATTTTTCAAGTGGTAAGCAAGCAGATACACTAGCTTATGCCTACTATATCGCTGGAGCTGATGTAACTCTTATCACCTCAAAACCTAAAAGCTCAACACCTGTAGATACTCTACATGTAGAGAGTTCAAAAGAGTATAAAAAGGCGATAAAATGCAGTTTAAAAAAGGGCTCATACCTTGTTATGTGTGCTGCACTTAGTGATTTTATCCCTCATCAAATCGAGAGTGGAAAACTAAAAAAAGAGAGCCTAGGAGAGAGTTGGGAGTTAAAGCTCATCAAAAATGAAGATATACTTCTTGGACTTGACAAAAAAGAGATAAAAACTATAGGCTTTAAGGTTGAAACTGACAAAAAGAGTGCCTTAAAGAGCGCAAAAGATATGTTAATCAAAAAATCACTTAATGCAGTTTGCTTAAACATAATCAACAAACAAACTAGCTTTGGAGGTGACAACAATAGAGTCTCATTTATAACAAAACAAGCTACCATAGAGCTAAAACTCTCATCAAAACAGGCCATAGCAAATCAAATTGTGAGGCTCTCAAAAGAGTTATGATGAGAAATAGTAACAAATCAACACTTAGATTCAATAGCTCTTTACCTATCACTATTGAAGTTTTAGAAGCTCTTGAGTTTGATAGATACAACCTGCTGTTGGGCTCAAGAGAGTTTACCACGAAGAGTCAAAAAAAACTCGAACTTGGTGCTAAGTATTGGGGTAGCTTTGGTGAGGGAAAGGCTGGCATAATAACCATATCAAACTTAATCAAAAAGCCAGACTCGCTACAAAGTAGTGGAAAATTCTTAGATATAGAGTTAAAAGAGTTTTTAACACAACTCTCAAAAGTTCCCTCACCCATAAGCACCATAAAGGATTGGATTTTAGAAAACTTAGCAAAAGATGAAACTACAAAAGATAGCTTTATGCTCTTTAGCGATATACTGTTGGCTCTAAAGGAGAGTATTGTTCATCTTCCTCTAAAGCACAACAATAGATGTACGGTATTACAGATAAAGCTTGAAGAGGGGTATATAGAATTCTATTGTGCCCATGAAAATCTAGGGGCTATTAGGGGATTTATGCAAGGCAATTCTATTGATATATGTGTGCTTTTTAATCAAACTCTTCATTTTCTAAAAGAATCAGAAATTACGACAAATATATCCATAAGCAAATCTATAGAGCCTATATACAGCTTTGATAAACCAATATTGAATTTAAAAGGTTGATTTTGACAAATGATTTAAAGCATCTAGCAATTATCATGGATGGCAATGGGCGCTGGGCCGATCGACAAAATAAAAAACGCAAAAGTGGGCATGAGCGAGGCACAGTAAGTGCAAGAGCTATCGCTGAGTATTGTGCTAAGATAGGTGTAGAGTATCTAACTCTTTATGCATTTAGTACAGAAAACTGGAAACGACCTAAAACAGAAGTGGATTTTTTAATGAAACTCTTGAATAGATTTATAAAACAAGAGTTAAAAACATTTAAACAAAATAATATAAAGTTTGACATGATAGGCGATATTGACAAACTCTCAAAAGCTCTTCAAAAAACAATCCTACATGTAAAGAGTGAGACATCCATGTGTAGTGGTATGACTCAGATATTAGCTATAAACTACGGCTCAAGAGATGAGATAACAAGGGCTGTAAATAGAGCAATTAAAAGTGCAAAGGAGGTTAAGCAGGAGGATATAAGTAGATTATTAGATACTTCAGATTTTCCTGATGTTGATCTTCTTGTGCGAACTGGTGGGGAGCAGAGGCTTTCAAATTTTCTTCTTTGGCAAAGTAGCTATGCAGAGCTATTTTTTACTAAAACCTTGTGGCCAGACTTTAGTGCTAAAGAGCTTGAAGAGATTCTCTTAAAATATAAAACAACAACAAGGAAATTTGGAGCATTATGATAACTGAAATAATTTTATTGGCTTTTATTGGTTTAAGTGTGGGCTCTTTTTTAAATGTAGTTATCATAAGAGTTCCAAAAGGTGAGGGAATCTCTCTACCTGCATCACACTGCGTGACATGCAAGCACCCTTTAAGGTGGTATCACAATATACCCCTCTTCTCTTGGCTCTTACTTGGTGGCAAATGTGCATTTTGTAAAAAGAAAATCTCTATTCAATATCCTATTGTTGAGATATTGACTGCTCTTATCTTTGTATCGACCCTGATTAAGGTTGATACTATGTTTAGTGCTCTTGCTTACTCTACTCTCTTTTCAATGCTACTTGCACTTAGTATTATTGATTTGAAATACAAAGCTGTTCCTGATAGCATAAGCCTGCCTGCATTTTTACTCTCTATTTTCATAATCGACTTTGGAGCTATATCAATTCTTGGAGATTTTCTTAGTTCACTCAATGCCTCTCTTGTGCTTGCTGGTGGATTTGCACTTCTTAGGATGATTATGTCTTGGATTATTAAAAAAGAGGCAATGGGCGAAGCTGATATTATCATAGCGGGCATCATTGGTGCAACTGTAGGGATTGAGCTTGGTCTTACTGCTATATACATCTCAGCACTTATAGCAATACTGGCCTTTATGATAGTGTCTAAAAAGGGGTATGAGCTACCTTTTATACCATTTTTAACACTTGGACTATATCTAACTTGGCTGTTTTCCCCACAAGTCACTAGACTACTAGAGATGATTTATGGGTAGGGTCAATGAGTATCTATTAAAACATTTTGCATCTTTGTTTGCATCTTTGTTTTTTACACTCTTTTTTATAACTTCAATCATTTTTTTTATTAAAATTGCAAGCATAACAGCCATAATTAAGATAAACTTTTATGAACTAGGGCTTCTTTACATCTATCTTCTACCAAATATACTAATCTACACTCTTCCTGTTACATTTTTTGTTGCCCTATGCATATCTCTGTTTAATCTCTCAAAAGAGAATGAGATTATAGTGCTTTTTACACTTGGATATAAGCCTAAAAAAATTGCAAAACTTTTTATCGTAGTCTCATCTTTGCTCTCTACTCTTTTGATAGTAAATATCATACTGCTTATACCAACAGCTGAACAGCTCAATGACAACTTTATAGACTACAAAAAAGCAGAAGCAAAGTTCAACATAAAACCAACACAGACAGGACAAAGATTTTCTGATTGGCTAGTCTATCTTGACCAGAGTGATGAAAAAGATAAGTATAGTGGCATAGTAATGCATCAAGCACAAACCCCAGAAAATACAGAAAAAATCATAATTGCTAAAAATGCTAACATTAGCAGTGATGGTGGCACACTAAGACTCAAGCTTGACAACGGAAAAGCCTTTGAAATTTCTCCAAAAAAGATAGAGCAAATTGACTTTGAAAAAATGTACCTAAAAAGCAAATCAAAAAGTGAAATAAGCAAAGTAGAGGGCATAGTCTCCTACTGGAAACTAACACTAACAGATAAAGAGGAAGCCTATGATCTCGCCTTTTTACTACTTATAGCACTCTTTCCGGTCTCGACAGTTCTGTTTGCTATAAGTATTGGTATTGTAACTTATAGATACGAAAGAAGTGGTATATATATCCCCATGATCGCTGTTATAGCTGGATATCTTGCACCAGGGTTTATCCTAGTGGAGTATGCAAACCTACCAGCTCTATTGATTGTTTTTTTGATTAGCATGACTGTCTCCTATCTATTTTATAGACAAAAAATAGCCTTGAGATACTAATGAGTAGAGTAAAAGTTACTCTTAGTTATGACGGAAGTAGATTTAATGGCTTTCAAATCCAAAATAACTCCCAAAAAGTAACCACTATCGCTGGAGATATAACAAAGGCACTTAAATCACTACATATAAATACTAATCTTGTAGCTAGCGGGAGAACAGATGGAGGTGTTCATGCAACAGCTCAAGTTTTTCACTGTGAATTGCCAAAGTTTTGGAGTGATTTAAGAAAACTAAAAGATGAATTAAATCGCCTTATTGAGCCAAATATCTATATCAAAAATATTGAATCTGTAGATAGAGATTTTCATGCAAGGTTTAGTGCTAAAAAAAGGCTCTATAGATATGTGATTTATAGTGGAGAATACCAACCTTTTTTATCTAGCTATGCTCTGCATGTACGAAATATTGATACAAAAAAACTTGACTCAATTTTAAAAAATTTTACAGGAGTACATAACTTCAAAAACTTCAAAAAACAAGGAAACACTACAAACTCAGACATAAGAGAAATCTTCAAAACAGGAGCATATAGCTATAACAATATGACCATAATCTACTTTTTAGGTAGCTCTTTTCTAAGAAGCCAAGTACGAATGATGTGTAGCTTTGCTATAAAAATTATGGATAAAAAACTTACATGCGAAGAGTTAGATAAACAGCTAAATAGCTGCAAAAAATACTCAACAGGAGTAGCTCCTTCAAGTGGACTATACTTAGCTAAAGTTTACTACTAATAGGTTAAGCCAGAATTATAGACACCCAAACAACGATAGCTAAAATATCACTAAGCAAAACGATACAACTACCAATATCCTTAGCTCGTTTCGCCATATCATGGTACTCAGTTGTTACAAGGTCTACCACTCTTTCTATAGCACTATTTATCGCTTCTGCTATCAAAACTCCCATTATTGATGCAAAAAGCAGTAGTTTTTCAACTAAAGATACCTCTATGAAAATTATAACGGGTATCAAAATAGCAAAGATTACGAGCTCTATCCTAAAAGACTTCTCATTTTTAACAATATCTTTTAAGCCATTAAAAGAGTAGATGATATTTTTCAACAAGCCAAATTTTGGTTGATTTCTCATCTAGTAGATCATCGCACTATAGTAGCCAACAACACTGCCCATATCACCTGTTGTATCGCCACTTGTTCTGTAGTCTAGACTCATTGCATGTAGACCTAGTTTTTTGCTGACATATAGAAGTGAGACTACTCCTTGCATGCCACATGCTTCGCCCTTTTTTAGTAACTCAATATCGAAAGTCTCAACACCTTTGATGCAGTTTCTATCGATCTGATTTGCTTTTTCTTGATTATGAAAGTGACTTAAATCTGTGCTTATCAAAAGAAGTGTATCCTTGCTCATAAGTGCTTCTTTGATAACTCCATCTAAATTTGCATTTTGTCCATAAATAAGCTCAACTAGAGTTGCTTTTGGAAAATAGTGTTTTATAAAAGGAAATTGCACCTCTGTACTATGCTCTTGATGCTCAACTTCACAAAAGTCAAAATCTCTCCTCAAGGAGCTCATATAGCCTCTATCACTCTCAATGCTTCCAAGTGGGGTCTCATAAAAATCATACTCTACTAGGCTAACTCCACTAAAGGATACTCTATGACTAGGACCTATGAGAACAACTCTTTTGGGGGCGGTTTTGATATTGCGGTAGGCTAGATTTGCACTAAAACCGCTGTACATGTAGCCAGCATGTGGGACTATTAATGCTTTTACATCTTTATTATATATACTCTTTGTAAAATTGTTGTCAACTAGGTCATTGAAATAGCTAAATGAAGAGATTATCTCATCAGAGTTATCAGGGTAAAAAGTTCCTACTGCACTCATCTTACGCCTCAACAAGCTCTCCGTCCTTAAACACCTCTTTAACCTCTCCATAAAGAGTATCTCCATCGTAAAGTGAGGTTTTGTCTTTGATAACTCTTGAGATTTTTTCGTCAAATATCACCATATCTGCCCTGAATCCGACTTCAATTTTACCTATATCCTCTTGCTCAATTATTTGAGCTGGATTAAGTGAGCATAGCTCCATAAGTCTTTGCATGTCTATATCTCTACTTTTCACAAGATGGGTGTAGCACAAAGAGAGATACTCCTCAAGAGAGCCTATACCAAATTCAGCATTCTCAAAAGCGACATCTTTATAGCTTACAGATTTTGGAGAGTGTGCGCTTGTTAAAATATCGACATTGCCAAGAACAAGCTCGTTCATCATAGCTCTTCTCTCGTCCTCATCTCTTAAGGGCGGTAAAATTTTAGCATAGGTATTAAACCCATCACAAGCATCTTCAGTTTTACAAAGATGATGAATTGAGAGCTCACTAAAGATATTTTTATTGGTCTTTTTAATCTCTCTCACTATATTAATTGAGCGTTTTGTAGAGAGTGATTGAAAGATGATTTTCGTATTGTTTATAAGTGAAAGTTCAGCAATCTTTGCAACTTCAGAGTTTTCTGACACCTTTGAAATACCACAAAGCCCAAGCTTAAAGGAGAGTTCACCCTCATTCATAACTCCATTATCATCTAGGTTTTCATCATAACATCTACAAAAAATTGGAGCTTGTTTCATTCTAGCATACTGAAAGCCTCTTTTCAATATGTTTGCATTACAAGATGATATTGTCCATATAGCGGATGCTCCGTTGTTGAGAAGTGTTGCTATATTGTTTAGTCTTGTCTGATTCTCATCTTCTAGAGGTGCACCAACATGTAGATCACACTCCTCTTTTTGAGCTTTTATCTTAAAGTGCTCTAGTAGAGTTGAGTTGTCAAGCCTAGGGGTAAAATCTGGCATAATTAGGCTTGTTGTAACTCCCCCCTTTAGAGCTGATTTTGTCAATTTTTTTAGTGAATCTCGATTTAGCACAGAGTTTGCCAATCTTACATTTAAATCAACCAAGCCAGCCAATAAAAAACGCTCTTTTGCATCAAAAACTTTTAAGCCTTTTTCAGGCTTAATCCTATCTTCAACTACCTCTATCCTGCCATCTCTAATTAAAATATCTTTTATTTTTAAATTTGCCAATTTTGCATTTTTAATCAATAGCATTTTTAAGCCTTACAATTCTCTTATATGAATCCTCAATCTCGTTCTTATCTATCCTGCCATCTTTTATAGCTTGATTTATAATCCTAGTAACTTCACTGACAACACTAGATTTTTCTATAAAATAGCTTGAAAAAACAAGTACATCAACGCCAGCATTTATAGCTAAAACTATGCTTTGCTCAAAACCATACTCATCGGCTATAGCTCTCATGTGCATATCGTCGCTAAAAACAACTCCATCAAATCCCAGTTTATCTCTTAAAATCCCTTTTATTATTTTTTTAGATAGAGATGCTGGGTATATTTTATCGAACCTATCAAGAGTTATATGTCCGACCATAATAGAATCTGCTTTTTGATGCTTAATAAAATCAAAATATGGCTTTAGCTCTCTAAACTCCCAAGTATCGCTTACATCTGTTAGCTCTTTATGAGAGTCACTCAAAGCACTCCCATGCCCTGGAAAGTGTTTAAGTACGCTTATGATTCCAGTATCCTTGTGGGCTCTTAAAAACTCTGCACTATAGGCTATCACTATCTCTTCTTGAGATGAAAAACTTCTCTTTTTTGCTCCTATTGCTGGTGAATTTGGATTGATATTTAAATCTACTACGGGAGCAAAGTTTATGTTAAAACCATAGTGTTTTAACTCCTCTGCCATCTTTTTATATATCTCATAGCTCTCTAAAAGTGTCATGTTTCTTGAGACTTCAAAAGCTGATGGGTATGAGCTAAATCCATTTTTCAAACTCAATCTTTGAACCTCATCGCCCTCTTGATCAACAGCGATAAAAGGAGGATGTTTTGAACGAGCGGATGACAAAAAAGAGGTAAGTTTTTTTAGCTGTTGCGGACTCTCTATATTGTTTGTAAACAAGATTATTCCACCAACACTACCCTTTTTTATGTCTAACCTAGCTTGTTTTACCCACTTGTCATCCACGCTAGTTCCAGCAACTCCCACTAAAATCATCTGCCCTATCATCTCTTTTAAGGTTGAGCTATTTGCTTGTAAATATGAAATTGTAAAAAGTAGAACTAAAAAGTACCTCATCATGCCAGTAGGTCTCTTAGACTTTTTTTTGGAGGCTTCCCCTTTAGCACAAGTGCTACCTCATCTGCTATAGGAGTATAGATATCGTGTTTTTTTGATAACTCTAAAATAGCCTCGGTAGTAAAGACCCCTTCTGCTACCTCGCCTAACTCCTCTAAAGTCTGAGCTAAACTCTTGTTATTTGCCAATGAAAATCCAACTCTATAGTTACGAGAGAGTGGACTTGAAGCTGTCAAAAATAGATCCCCCGCACCACTTAGACCTAAAAATGTCTCATCATCTGCACCAAAAAACTTTCCAAATCTTCTTATTTCAATCAATCCGCGAGAGATTAGGCTTGCTCTTGCATTGTTTCCAAGCTCCAAGCCATCACAAATCCCACTAGCTATCGCCAATACATTCTTATATGCCCCACAAATCTCAGCCCCTACAACATCGCTTGAAGTGTATGTTTTTATAAAATCTGGAAAAAAAGAGGCAAACTTCTGTGCAACCTCAATATCAAAAGAGTTTATAACTACACATGTTGGAAGAGACTTCATAACCTCTACTGCAAATGATGGCCCAGAGAGAAATGCTAGTTTTTCTGCTGGAACAAAGTCTTTGTAGATATCATTTAAAAAAGCACCTGTTCCTTGCTCTATGCCTTTAGCTGCGACCAATATCTTTTGGTTATCATATCTAAAATTTTCTTCTAGCCAAGCTCTAACAATCTGCGTCGGAAGAGCGATTATAAGATATTCGCACTCTAGCACCTCTTTGATTGTTGCAAAGTTTTCTATATCTCTGCTTGTTCTAGAGCCAATCATGCATGAGTGATTTCTACTTATAGCAAAGTGTAGAGCTTGTCCCCATTTTCCTGCTCCAACTACTGCTAAGCTCATCTAGGAGAGTCTCATTTTCAATAGCTCATTCACTTTAGCTGGGTTTGCAGTGCCTTTGCTCGCTTTCATAGTCTGCCCTACAAAAAATCCAAATAGCTTATCTTTTCCACCTTTTTTGTACTGCTCAACCTTATCGCCGTTTTTAGCTATAATCTCGTCAATAAGCTCCAAGATTGCTCCATCATCGCTAACCTGCTTCAATCCTAGCTTCTCTATCGCCTCATCTACCTCTATGCTATTTTGCATCAAAAAATCTAAGACCTCTTTTGCCGCTTTTGCACTAATAGTACTATCCTCTATCCGCTTTACAAGTGAGCCTAGTTTTTTTGCATCAACTGGAGAGCTTAAAATACTCTTACCGCCATTAAAACGACCTTGTAGCTCAACGGTAAGCCAAACAACACTCATCTTCGCACCCGCTCCAACTCCTATCATCTTTTCAAAAAAATGTGCCATCTCAACTGAGCCTACAAGAACGGTAGCATCATACTCCTTTATGCCATACTCATCTACAAATCTCTTTCTCTTCTCATCTGGAAGTTCTGGAATTTTTTTGCACTCCTCCATCATATCATCTGGTATAATAACTGGCAGTAAGTCTGGGTCAGGAAAGTATCTATACTCCGCACTATCCTCTTTGCCTCTCATACTTCTTGTCTCATTTCTCTCTACACTATAAAGTCTTGTCTCTTGCACAACCTCTTTATCATAGACTCCATCTTCCCAAGCTTCACTTTGACGAACAATCTCATACTCAATAGCCTTTTGAATAAACTTAAATGAGTTTAGATTTTTTATCTCCGCTCTTGTATAGAGTTTGCTATCTCCAAAAGGGCGAATAGAGATATTGACATCGCATCTAAAGCTCCCCTCTTGCATGTTCGCATCACTGATATTGAGATACCTTAAAATAGCATGTACCTTTTTCAAATACCGCAATGCTTCATCAGCACTTCTCATATCAGGCTCACTTACAATCTCTAGCAAAGGAGTTCCTGCACGGTTTAAATCAACATGGCTCTCGCTTCCGTGATGGTTGTTTTTGCCTGCATCCTCTTCTAAGTGTGCTCTTGTAATTCCTATGCGTTTTGTGGTTCCATCATCAAACTCTATATCTATCTCTCCACCCTCGACTATAGGAATCTCAAACTGACTTATCTGATAGCCTTTTGGCAGATCTGGGTAGAAGTAATTTTTTCTATTGAAGATAGATTTCTTATGTACCGTTGCACCAACTGCTGTGCCAAATGCGATAGATTTTTTAACTACCTCTTTATTTAAGACAGGAAGAGCTCCAGGAAGAGCTAAGCATACTGGACATACATTTGTGTTTGGCTCATCTCCAAAGCTTGTAGGACATGAGCAAAATATCTTTGTTTTTGTATTTAACTGTGTATGAACCTCAAGCCCTATTACCACTTCAAATTTCATCTAATCGACCTTTTTTTACAAAATATCTAATCGAGGCAAAACCATAAACACCTGTTTTTTTACAAGCTAAAATCTGTTCATCCTCTACAACTCCGCCTAGAGCGAAACACTCTATATCTATTTTATCATTTATTTCTTTTAACTTCACTAAACCTACTGGCTGAGCTTTATTTGGAGTCTCAAAAATAGGAGAGTATGTAATAAAATCAGCGCCTAAGCTCTGTGCATGTAGAGCCTCTTTTAGACTGTGAGTTGATACTACTACATGTAGACCCAATTTTTTAGCTTTTTTTATACTTTTAGAGTGAGTTGAGGAAAAATGAACACCATAAAAACTTAACTCGCTAGCTAGTCTAAAATCTGTATGTAAAAAAGATTTTATATCTATCTTTTTTAGCTCTACCGCCAAATCTCTATAGTTATTCGTCTCCTTATCTCTTAAGCAGATAAAATCTGGAGCAATGCTATCTACTACATGTAGAAGTTTTTTAAAAAATATCTTTGGGGCTGATGTGTAGTACAGTGGGTCAGTTATTAGATATTTTTTCATCCAAAAGTTTCTCTAGTAGTTTAGTCTGTTTTTTCATCTCTTCAAGCTTTTCACTCTGCTGATGAGCTATCCCAAAAATAACCACAAAAAACAGCCCACCAAGAGATCCTATAAAAGCACCAACTATGGCTACAATAACACCAAAAGGGTGAAGAAAGATAAAAAAAGAAGTAGCACCGACTACTGCAAGAGCCCAAGATGCCCCTTGCAAAAAACTTATCAGTTGTTCATAAGCACTACGCTTTTTGCTCTCTTTAGTGTTCACTTGCTAATACTGCGCCAGCAAGATATACATAGGTCAAAATCATAAATATAAATGCTTGTAAAAATGACATAAAAGTTAAAAGAGTAAATGGTACCAATGGAGCTATAAAAGGGGCAAGTCCTAGCATAATAATCAAAAACATATCATCACCTTTGATTACACCAAAAAGACGAAATGAGAGAGATACAACTCTTGAGAGATGAGAGACTACTTCGATAGGAAACATTATCGGAGCTAGTATCTTAACAGGACCCATAAAATGAGCTAGGTACTTGATGATACCATTTACCCTTATGCCTTCATAGTTATAGTAGATAAAAACTGTTACAGCTAAGATAATAGTCAGACTGATATTGCTTGTAGGGGAGTAAAATCCTGGAAAAACTCCAAAAATATTACAAAAGAAAACGAATATTCCAATCGTTGCGACTAGTGGTAGATATTTTCTTGCTAATTCTCGACCAATAACATCTTTCCCTATATGGATAACACCTTCGAGATAAGCCTCCATAACATTTTGTACACCCCTTGGAACTAGCTGCATAGATCTTGTAGCTAGTTTTGCTAAAATCAAAATGCCAATACCCACTATCAAAATATGAACTGCAATCATGACTTTATAATCATGAACAACGAGCCCAACAAATGTAAATATTTCACCCATTACATTTTTCCTTCAAATTAATTTTTATGATTATACCTTGAACTCTTTTAATGCTTGATTAAATTGAACCCTCTGATTAGTTATCAAATTTTCAGAGAGTTCAATTCTCTTGCCCTAAGCGGTATAGTGCAAAATCAAACCTTATAGGGTCTTTATCGTCAATCTCTCTAAAAGATTGCGTCAACTCTAAAACTGCTTTGAAGTCATAGGTTTTTCTCTTTATGAGTCCTAGCTCTCTTCCTGTTTTAAAAGTATGAGTATCAAGTGGTGCTAAAAGATCTTTTTTGTCCACACTCTCCCAAAGCCCCATATCTAAACAATCAGACCTTACCATCCACCTAAGATACATGTGCCATCTCTTGTATGTAGATTTTGTCTTATTTGTGGGGATTTTTCCTATCAAAAACCCATATCCTCTTGAACGATATGAATTAAGGCTGTACATGTAGGATATGATAGAGCTTAAGCCCTCCATGACATCGGAATTTTTTCTATATCCCTCATAAAACTTGCTTTGTATTGATGTTGAGGATTTTAACAGTCTCATAGTCTTAAAGAGCTCCTTTATATCTTGTGATGATTGAAATCTATAGTATAGACTAGGTTCTCTCTTTTTATTAGAGTCTAAAAGCTCGAAATCTAAGCTCTCTAGAAACTTTACTATTTGCCTTGCATTGCCATAAGCAAAAAGAGCACAAACTAGGGCGATATACTCATCACTATATCTTTTTGCAACCATCAATGGGTCTGGTCTATCTAGACTTAATTCGCTTAAACTATCTCTCGAATTTGCCTCTTTTATCAAAAGCTTTTGTATATCGCTAAGCATACTGCTCTTTTGAGTCTGTTTTGGTTTGAAGATAATCAGAGATATTTATCAAAGAGTATGTAACTATGAAAATCATAAGTCCAGGAAAAAAACTAAGCCACCAAGCTAT
Organism: uncultured Sulfurospirillum sp.; assembly: GCA_964642805.1. GTDB lineage: Bacteria > Campylobacterota > Campylobacteria > Campylobacterales > Sulfurospirillaceae > Sulfurospirillum_A. The sequence continues at coordinate 19,792 of CAZXOZ010000001.1, forward strand.
ATCTATAACCTCTTTACCCTCGCTTAAAATTGTCCCCCAACTTATCTGTGGTGGATTTATGCCGATACCTAAAAAACTTAGTCCACTCTCAGCTAGAATCGCACCACTTATGCCAAAAGTAAAACTGATAAAAAATATGGGTGCTAATATAGGGGTAAAATACTTTAAGATAATTTTCAATCTATTGACTTTTCCTATTGTGAGAATTTTAATAAAAGAGGCATTTGAGATTGCAAAACTCTCACTTCTTATCATCCTAGCCATGCCCATCCAGCCCGTAATGGAGATAACCACTATGATAACCCATACCGAAGCATTGACATAACTTACAAGTGCTAAAAGTAGGAAAAAGGTAGGAAATGTAAGAAATAGATCAATCAAAACTATAATAGCTCTATCTGTATTGCCTTTAAAAAAACCGGCACTAACCCCTATGATGAGTCCGACTAAGCTTGTTATTGTTGCACTAACGAAACCAATAGTTAGAGATATTTTACCACCCTCCAAAACTCTAGCTAGTACATCTCTACCAAGTCTATCAGTTCCAAATGGATTCTCCCAAGAGGGTGGTAGAAGTATCGCTTGTGAATTTAGCTCGTACGCTAATCCTGAGTAGAAATAGAGTCCAAAAAAAGAGAAAAACAGAACACTTATAATAGCGATAGTGCTAAAAAGCGGAAACTTCACTAGCGCTTTATTCCTAAAAGAGTATCTAACATCTGATCAATAGTTGTTATTACTTTTGCATTTGCCCCATAAGCGGCCTGAAACCTTATCAAGTCCGCTAGTTCTTCATCAACATTTACTCCGCTTATAGATTGAAACTCACTATTGATTGTATTAAAAAGAGCTGTACTTGTATCAAAATTTCTATTTGCACTCTCTCCATCAGTTGAGATTTGTGTTGTAACAAATCTATAAAAGCCCTCAATGCTCTCTTGCATAACTAAATTTCCTGACCTATGAAAATCAAATCTCTCATACTGCATTTGAATCATGCTATTTGCTACACTGTTGTCTCCTGCAATTGGTGCACCGTATGCATTGACTTTAGCAGGATCCTCTTTATACTTCATTGCAACATCCATGTTTACCGCACTATCGCCTTGCAAGAATGGACTCAATCCAATAGCACCTGCAAAGTTTGTTCCGCTATCCTCTATCGCTATTTTGTACCCCAAAAGAGAGTTATCTGCATCAAATGTAAGCTCTCCTGTTCTTGTAGTCGTATCATAGCTATAGTAAGCGGTAAAAAAATCATCAATATCATTGATCGAATTGTTGTCTGCATTGTCATCTGTGCTTAGGTTGAACTGATCAATTATACTCATACCTATCGTGCTATCATTCATCGTTGTATGCGAGTTTATCTCCAAAGTTTTTCTGCCTACCTCATTGCCTTGCATATCATACATAACAACATCAAAAGTACCTCTTTTTAGTGAGTCACTATAGTGTATTAGATTTGTATTATCTTTTAAATCTACATTTGAAAAAGAGCTCATTCTCTCTTGTGCACTTCTTGCATAGAGATTGTTTGTCTGCTCAATAAATGTTCGCGCAAATGTATCTAAATCATCAATATAGCCCTGCAAAGTACCATCAGATGGAAATCCACCTTTTTGTGATGAGTCAATCTCTCTGCCTCTTAAATCCAGCATGGCTCCAACTTTTCCACCCATCAACTTATCGGTTATCTCTACAGTTGAGTCATCTTGAGATAGTGAATAGATTGAGTAGTAGCTACTAGCATTATCTGTATTGTTAATCTCAAGAGGGTGAAAAGTAAAGCCATCTACAAAAGAGTGTCCCGCTATATTCATGTGATAACTACTACCCTGATCTGTAAGATTTGGATCTATATGATTCTCGCTTGTCATATTACCCTTAAAAACTGATATGCTTACAAGCTCAAAGAGCGTTAGTTCTAAACTGTCTCTTTGGTCTCTAAGGTCATTTGCACGATTTGGCTCTATAACTTCAACCCTATTTATAGCAATATTAAGTTCAGCAATTTGCTCACCTATGCGATTCATCTCATCAACACTAACCTTTAGCTGTTCATTTATCGAATCTTGAAGGGCTCTTATGTGGTCTCTTGAGTTTTTTAAATTGTTTGATAAAGTTATAGAGCTCTGCACTAACGCTATCTTCTGTGCTGCATCATCAGAGTTTGATGCTAAATCGTTCCAAGATGCAAAATAGTTCTCTATATCAACCCCTAGCCCTACACCCTCTAAATCTGGGAAATATTTTGCTATCTCTTCGAGTGATTTTCTACTAAAAGTATCGTACGAGAGAGAGTTTGAACTATCTTTGAGACGAGAATATATAAACTCATCATGAATCCTAACGATAGTTGTAACACTTACACCTGTGCCAACATCCCCTGGAACAGTATGAAGAGGCATGCTTGCTTGCGTAACTACTCTCTGTCTTGTATAGTGATTATTGTTTGCATTGGCTATATTGTGTCCTGATGTGCCGATGGCAATCTGTGAAGCCTTAAGTCCAGATACGCCTGTTCCTAGTGTACTAAAAAGACTCATATCTAAGCTCTTACTCTAAGAAGTGATGCTGGCTTATGATTAGTTTTTTTATAGCCCTCCATGTCTCTAGGAAAAACACTATCTAAAAGAGAGCTATAAAACTCACTCACCGTTACAACAAATCTAGCGTACTCTTTATTTTTTTGCTTAAGTGCAAAAAGTCTATCTTTCATAGTCTCTAACATCTTGTGCTGTGAGTCATCTAACACCTCTTCAAGAGGTCTATTGTCACTCTGTTTTACTAGTTTTATAAGTTCATTGTCAAGCATTGTTTTTCTATTTTCAAAGGACTTAACTAGATCACTCTTTATTTTTGACCTTTTAAAAATATGATCGTGTTTTGCCTCTTTTATGTCTAAAATATCTCTACTTGTTAAGTCTATTAGGTTCTCAATATCTTCAATCGAAGCTTTAAGGTAGTGTGATAGCATATCTGTCCTTTTTTAGGACTAAATCAAATCTCTGGCTATTGCCTGTGCAGTTTTAGTGGTGTCTATATTGTAGTCACCCTTTTGAATCTGCTCTTTTAAATATTCGACTTTGTCCATCTTTTTTGTTTTGCTAACAGCTTGTGACTCATTTTTGTTTTGAGAGTCTATCTGTTGCAAGTAGGCTGCTGCATTAGCCTGTACTTTTGAAATCATCTCCAACCTTTACATAGTTTATACTTCAATATCGGTTAAAAACTAAAAACCTTAACGCCCCTCTTTTAGAAAATCGAACAGAAGTTCACTAAAACCAAACTTGCCAGTTAAAGAGTTACTCATAGCATCATTATACATTGAGTTATATATCTTACCTCCTGCATCTTTTTCAAAAAGCTGATTCTCATTTTTTAGTGAAATATCTAAAACTTTTTTGATAAAAAATGCCTCGAACTTATCTGTCTGCTCTTTTAGCATAGCATCGGTGCTATTTTCTACTTTTATATTTTTTGGGCTACTCGCTGTGTGCATAAGTGCCACTGCATTATCTATGGGCTTCATTAAATTACCTCCAGCTTAGCTCTAATTGCACCTGCTCTTTTGATGCTCTGTATGATTGAGATTACATCTTTTGGTTTTGCTCCTAGTTTGTGCAGTGCTCTTGTTAGATTTGCGACAGTTACTTTATCATCTTGCACATTTAAAAGATTCTCATTTATACTAATATGTACGCCATCTTTTAAGTCAACTCCATCTTGTGGTAGATTTTTATGAGGTAGAATTTTTATAGTAATATCCCCATGAGTAACGATAACTGGGTCAACTCTTATGCCTACACCAGACACAATTGTCCCTGTTCTCTCATCTATGACAATCTTCTGCTCTTTTTGATAGTGAACCTCGACCTCTAAAGTGCCTGCTAAAAACTCAACCATCGATAGACTTGATGGTTTTGTCAATCTTATGGTTCTAGGATCAATTGCTACTGCTATTTCATCTTGAAAAAATTCGTTGAGCCTATCTTGCACTGAAACTGCTGTTTTAAAATTTGAAGTCTTTAGACTTAGACTCGCAAAGTTTTGATTGTATATATCATAAGCGACCTCTTTTTCAACAATTCCACCATCAAAAACTTTTCCAGCTGTTGCATGATTTTTAGCTCCACCACCTTTAGTGTTTCTTCCGCCAATCGTAACTGAACCTTGAGAGAGTGCATATATATTTCCGTCAACTCCTTTTAACGCTGTCATCAAAAGAGTACCGCCTTCAAGTGATTTTGCATCTCCTATTGAAGCGATAGAGACATTGAGCTTATCACCCTGTCTAGCAAACGAAGGGAGCATGGCTGTCACCACAACTGCTGCAACATTTTTTGATTTAATATCATTGGGGCTGATTTTTACACCGACGGTTTGAAGAAGATTTGACATAGATTGAACAGTAAACCTTGAAGAGGAGCCATCACCAGTACCATCAAGACCAACAACCAAACCATAGCCTATAACTTGATTCGCTCTAACTCCAATGATATTAGCAATCTCCCTAATTTTTTCTGCATGTAAAGAGGTGATACCAAACAATACTAAGAAAAAAACACCTACTATCTTCATACTCTTCCTTATTAAGATTAAGTTCTTAAAGTTCAAGCAAATGGTGTTCCATGTCTATGCGTAGTAGGTTAGTCTGCTTTTTCCAAATTTTTTAGACTTTTTAGCTCTATATTCACCGATAGCCTCTGGCATTGCCTGGCTACTTATATGTTCGATTATGACTAGATGTGATAACTCTTTTGGTATTATCTCTATAAGTTTAATTGTGCTTTGATATATATCTTTCATGCCATCTCTAGTAGAAAAAGGTGGGTCAAAGTAGAAAAATGTTTTTTGTTTTAGTCTCTTTAAAAGCTTTGGAAACTCCTTAAAACTATCTCCATCTATACATGTAGTATCATTTTTTGCTATTTTTATGCAGTTTTGTTTTAAAATAGCAAAAGCCTCTTTGTCTTTTTCAAAAAAGTACGCATGACTTGCGCCACGACTCAAAGCCTCAAGCCCAATAGAACCGCTTCCGCCAAAAACCTCTACAAAAATCTCATCAACTACATCAAACTGCAATGAGTTAAACAAAGACTCTTTTATGATAGACTTTGTGCTTCGTGTGTTTTGGAGTGATGGAAGATTGATTGATTGATTCTTATACTTGCCTGCTATAATCCTCTTAGTTATCATAGTGCTCTTTAATAACTTTTACCAAATCATCTCTGAAACTATCTACCAGTTTTGCAATTCTCTCATCTAGCTCACATGAATCAACTTTTTTAAGATTAGTTTTTGGTTTTTGCAATAAGTCATAAAACTTTTCAATCTTTATCATCAAAGCACTCTTAGAAAAAGGTAGAATCAGATCAGAATTTTTTGTAGCAATATAAAAAAGGGGTCTGTCTATCTCAATATCTCTATCACTTATGACAAAATCGCACTGCTTGCGTGGTACGATATAACCCTTTAAAAATATCTCTAAGGATTTTTCTAACAAAATAGACTGACATGCTAAGGCAATTTTCACTAGCTAACTCCAAGTTGATTTAATAGACTTTTTGTATGTTACCATATAAAAGTATAAATAAAAATTATTTATTGTCGATGTATGAGATATGAAAATCACTTATCAAGGAGAGTGCAATGGATATTTTTAGTTCAACCAGCAAGCAAGTAGAGTCTGCTGTAACTACGCAAAAAGTACAAACTCCCATGCGAACTAGAGAGATAGAGACATCTAGTCAGGTGTCAAAAAACACAAATGAGCAGAACAAACAAGACATAGTGCAAAAGCTAAATGCAACCGTAGAGAAGCTAAATGACAACATGAAAGCACTAGATACAAATGTTAAATTTGGTTTTAACGATGAGATAAACATCATGTTTGTCAATGTTATGGAAAGAAGCACTGGCAAGACGATCAGAAAAATTCCAACCGAAGAGGCGATGTTGCTCTCTGAAAAGATGCAAGAGATAATCGGAACAATCTTTGATAAAAAAGGATAGAAAATGGCTGGCTCACTAAGCAATATAGGTCTTGGTAGCAATGGGGCTCTTAGCTTCGATATTATTGAAAAACTTAGAGTAGTAGATGAAAGAAACCAAGTCGCCCCTATTGATAGAAGACTTGACACGACTAGCACAAAACTGACAGACCTGTCCATACTCACAACCATGGTTGCCTCATTTAAGAGTGCTACGAGTGTTCTATCAGACGAGATGAGCTACCTAAAAAGATCTAGCTCAGTTGGTGGTGACTCTGTTGGCGTAAGTGTAAAATCTGGTACTTTTTTACAGGACTTCTCTATAGATGTTGGTCAGTTAGCTGGACGAGACATCATTGAGTCAGTAGCATTTTCAAGCCAAAATGCAACATTTGCAACAGCTGCAGATACAATTGGCATAAATATAGATGGCAATGATTACAATATAGATGTAAACTCTAACACAACGCTTACTCAACTAAAAGATCAAATTTTTGATAAAACTGATGGAAAAGTTACAGCTTCGATACTAAATGTTGGTGGGGCTGATCCATATAAACTGATTTTAAAATCAACAGATACTGGAGTAAGTCAAGATATAACAGTTAGCTCCGTAGGTGGCACTGTTGCTGATTTGGGACTAAATGACCTAAATAGTGCTCAAGATGCTTCATTTACATATAATGGAATATCAATAGCAAGAGCATCCAATAGTTTTGATGATTTAATAGTAGGAGTATCTATCACACTAAAAGAGACAGGAGTAAGTCAAGTATCAATCACACAAGACAGAGCAAATATAACAAAAAACTTAGAGAATTTTGTATCAAAATACAATGAGTTAATGAGCAATTTAAATGAAGCAACAAAGTTTGATAGTGACCTAAAGGTGTCGGGAATATTTCAAGGCACAAGTGAGATTACAGGCATGAAGTCGATGATAAACAGGCAACTACTGTCAGTTGATGAAAGCGGAAGAAATTTAGCGGACTATGGAGTTACGCTCAACAGTGGTGGTATGCTTGAATTAGACAAATCGATTATAAACAGCAAATTATCATCTGACTCAAAAGATGTTGAGAGTTTTTTTAGAGGAGTTACGACAGTTGATACAACCATGAGAGCTGGCTCAAGCGTAGATGCTGGTACTATTGATATAACTGCTGGGGATTTGCGTATAAATGGAATCGATATAATCGTAAGCTTAACAGGAACAGCATCACAAAATGCTATAGACCTAAGAGATGCTATTAACAGTGCAAACATTTCGGGCATAGAGGTCATGCTTGATAGTGTAAGTAATCGCATTATACTTAACAGTGATGGTGGTGGTGATATAGGGATAACTGGAGATAGTGCAAAACTCTCTTCTATTGGCTTCATCGAAGGAGTCACAAAGGGCTCGAGTCAAACAACCATAGGCTTCTTTTCGACATTTAATGACAAGTTAGGCAATTTAATCTCAAGCAAAAATTCTATACTTAATCTTTTTGAGCAAAGCCTAGAGAGTAGGCAGAAATCTCTTCAAGTTGAGAGAGAGACTACAGTTCAAAGACTTGATGCGAGATATAACATAATGGCTACAAAGTTTATGGCATATGACAGTATTATAGGCAGACTAAATAACCAGTTTCAGTCGTTATCAATGATGATAGAAGCATCATTTGCAGATAAAAATTAAGGAAAAAAAGTAATGAGAACAAATTTAGCATATTCAGCATATTCACAAAACAATGTATCTGTGGAGTCTTCAGAAAAACTCATTAAAATGCTTTATGAGGGAGTATTGAAGTTTGCTTCACAAGCTAAAAGATCTATAGAGCTCGAAGACGCAGAGAAAAAAGTCTACTGGATAAATAGAACTACTGCTATCTTTTCAGAACTCCTTAACTCCCTAAACTATGATGGTGGTGAAATTGCTCACTATCTAAGTGGTCTTTACACTCATCAAATCAAGCTTTTATCCGAATCAAATATAGATAATGATATAGATAAACTAGATGAGGTTATAGGTGTTACAAAGACACTCCTTGAAGTATGGAACGAAGAGGTTGTATATGACATGGCTAATTAAGCTTAAGGTAGCTATAATTGAGGAAGATGTAGCGAAAATCGGAATTCTTATAGGCGAGGTTCCTGCCTATGATACGATAGAGAGTGCACAAGAGGCTCTTGCTCTCACAGGCGAAGCGATAAAACTTATAGATAGCAAAAAAAATGAGGCATTTACAGCGATGAACAAAATAAAACAAACAAAAATATATCTGGATAGTACTTGAAGTATAGATATATTGGAAAAAGTGGCTTAAGAGTTAGTCCTATTTGTCTTGGCACTATGACATTTGGTAGCGTTTGCAACAAAAAAGAGTCTTTTGAAATTATGGACAAAGCTTATGATATGGGAATCAATTTTTTTGATACGGCTGAACTATATCCAGTCCCACCTTCAAAAAAATATGCAGGACTAACAGAGAAGATTGTTGGTGAGTGGCTAAAAAGTAAACCTAGAGACTCTGTTATAGTAGCATCCAAAGTTGCAGGAGCGGCAAATGGTTGGTTTGTACCACCTATCAGACACGGACTAACTGCAATAGATAGGCTTCACATAACTAAAGCCCTTGAAGACACTCTTAAGAGACTAAAAACTGATTATATAGATCTATATCAAGTGCATTGGCCAGATATGACAGTTCCTATTGAGGAGAGTCTATATGTATTTGATGAGCTTATAAAGCAAGGAAAGATAAGATATATCGGTACTTCAAACGATAGTGCTTATGGCTTAACAAAAGCAAATGAACTATCAAAGTTTAAAAACTTAAGTAGATTTCAATCTATACAAAATAACTTCTCTTTGCTAAATAGAAGATTTTTAGATGAGCTAGCAACAGTTTGTTTAAAAGAAAATATCTCTCTACTCGCCTACTCGCCTCTAGCTGGAGGTGTATTAACGGGAAAATATAATCAAAAATCATACCCAAAAGATGCAAGATTTACAAGATATCTCAATGACAAAAATCCTCTTGTACAAATGCAAGCTAAAAGATTTTTAAATCAAAAAACACTCTCTTCAGTAGAGCAATACATCAAAATTGCCAAAGAGCATAAAGTAAACCTAACGACCCTTGTAACTTCTTGGAGCATGAACTTTGACTTTATAGCAGCAACAATCATAGGAGCGAGCAGTGCACAACAGCTTGATGATACTCTAGCAGGGCTTGACTATGAAATAGATAGTAGTCTTGCTAAAAAACTTGATTTAGTTCATGAAAACATACTCTATCCTATGGGCTAATAGAAAAAGAGAATGAAACGACTATTTTTCTTGAACCACTCCCCTATCAATGTGCTATTTACAAAAAACTCAACTGATTTTGTAGTCAATGAAATACCTCTATATGAGTTTAGTGGTGAAGGTGAACATCTAATACTGCATATCAGGAAGAAGGACTTAACAACTTGGCAGATGGTTCAGCATCTCAGTGAGGCTTGTGGTGCTAAAACTCGTGATTTTGGCTATGCAGGGCTTAAAGATAAAGATGGGATGACTACTCAATATGTCTCTATTCATAAAAGTTACGAAGAGAAACTAAAAAACTTTAATGATGATAGGATAAAAATACTCTCGAAAACATATCACAATAATAAAATAAGAGTAGGGCACCTAAAAGGTAATAGATTTTTTATAAGATTAAAAAGAGTCAACAAAGTAGATGGCCAAAAACTAACAAACGCTCTTAAAGCTCTTAAAAAAGAGGGTTTTCCTAACTTCTTTGGGTATCAAAGATTTGGACGAAATGCAGACAACTATATACTAGGCAAGGAGATACTTGAGGGTAAAAGAAAAGAGCGAAAAAGAAAAATGAAAATGTTTTTTATAAGTGCATACCAAAGCTATCTTTTTAACAATTGGCTCTCTTATCGTCTTGAGATTGGTCATATACTAGATGGCTTTGATGATACTGAAGCCTCAAAAGCTCTTGGCTTCTCAAAAGAGCTGGTAAAAAACCTAAGAAAACAAAAAAAGTTTTTTAAAGTTTTAGAGGGAGATGTAGCTCACCACTATCCAAGCGGAAAGCCATTTATCGTTGAAGACCTAGAAAGGGAGATAGAGAGATTTGAGCAAGAGGATACAACTATAACAGGGTGGCTTCCTGGACACAGAAGTATGCAAAGCGAGGGTTTTTCAGGAGATATTGACAAGAACATATACTCTGAATCTGAACCATTTTTAAAGCAGATGGATGGTACTCGTAGATTTGGATGGGTGTTTTTAAAAGATGTTGAGTACAAATATATTGACAAAGAGAACTGGTTCGAGATACATTTTAGCCTACCAAAAGGCTCTTATGCCACAGTAGTTTTAGAAGAGCTTACGCACAATCTACATAATATGGTATAATTCTAACTTAAGGTGTACTAGGTGATTGCCTGCCCATATTTTTTTATTTACACTTTTTAACCAAAAAAACTAAAATAAAAAAGTATGGGCAGGAGGAAAGTCTGGGCTGCAATAAGGCAAGGTTCCGCCTAATGGACGGCTGGGGTAACCCAAGGGAAAGTGCAACAGAGAGTAGACTACCTGCCCATACTTTAGCATGGGCAGGAAAAGGTGAAACGGTAGGGTAAGAGCCTACCAGAGTTTTGAGTAATCAAAACTGCTTTGTAAACCCAACCTGCAGCAAGAATGGATTGGTAAGCCTTATATTTTTACCATTCGCTAGAGTGTTATCTCAAGATAACAAGTAGATAAATAGTCACCCTCGACATGACCCAGCTTATCGGTGCACCTTTATGTTTTAGTAGAAATTACATTTTAAAAAAGAAGGATAGAGATGAAAAACACAGGAGTTATAGTATTTGTAGTTTTAACACTAATTGCAACTCAGGTAATGGCTTCAAGCTTTAAAGGTTCTATAGAAATGAAATTTGCAGAGCAACCAAATACAGCCAAAGCGATTGGGCAGATAAAAATAAGTATCGAAGAGGCGATTAAAATTGCAAAACAAAGAGTAGATGGTGTTGTTTTTGAAGCTGAACTAGAAAAAGAGAATGACTATCTTGTGTGGGATATTGATATTTTAGATAAAAACAAGGTAAAGCGAGAGGTCATTGTTGATCCTATAACGGGTGAAATTCTTTTAGTAATAATGAGATAAAAAAACTAGCCTTACGCAACTTTTCTAAAAAGAGTGTGTAAGGACAATAAGCAATTTACCGCCAGACAATCAAGTTAAAATGGCTTACGGTTATCTCTGTTACGATGTTACCTTTATCACAAAACTCTCTTAACACACTTGCTATCTTTTTTCTGTCTGGTGCTAGTCCTCTTGCCTCCAAATGCCACTCAAAGTTTTCAACTGCTTTTTCAAACTCTTTTTTTCTTACTTTTTCTTCATCAAACTTTACGATATGATAGAATTTGTTTTTATTATTTAGCCACTCTTTTACTTTTTTTGCACCATTTGGTGAGCTGTACACCGAACCATGTGCCTCAAAAAGTCTTTGCATTATGAGTGTATCTCGTTTTCCTGCCCAACCAAGATAGATTTTTGTTTTTGCACACCTATCCATCTTTTCTAAATCCTCAGAGCTACTTATAGCTGGCGACATAGTGCAAAGTGCGATGTCATACTCTAAAGTGGTTTCAAAATCTATCCAACTACTAACTTTTGTGTTTATATTGGAGAGGTTAAGATTTTTTGCATCCTTTATAAGAAATTCAAGCATCTCTTTAGATGAGTCAATAGCATCAACTTGAAAAGCCTTTTTAGCGATATGCAAAGTATATACACCAGTACCACACCCTATATCCAAAAGTGTTCTATTGTCAAACTCTACATGTAACGAGGATAGAGCATCGAATATCCCATTTTCAAATCTATCTTTTTTCTCACTATATCTAGTGTAATCTTTTGCTTTTTTATCCCATTTTGTCATCTTTTATCCCTTCCTAAAAAGAGTGATAGATATATACCAAAGCCTATAAAAATTGCTCCTATGAGGTGATAGAGACTGAGCCTTTCATCTAAAAATATATAGGCGAGTACGACACCAAACAGAGGCATGAGATGAGTAAACTGCCCTGCTCTGTTTGCACCAATCTTTTTAATGCCTTTATGCCAAAAATAGTATGAAAGAAGTGATGAAAATAGAGCGATATAGACAAATGCCCACCAATACTCCCTAACCATAACTATATCATCAGTAATCGAATAGCCCATAAACAAGTATATAGAAGTCAACCAAAAAAGCCCGATATATACAGTAGTTGTAAAAAACTCAAAATCACTTAGCTCTTTAGGTTTAAATTTTATCAAAACCGAATATAAAGCCCATACAAAAACGGCAGCTAGTACCCAAATATCTCCATAGTTAAACTCTAGCCAATAAAAAGTATCTAACTCTCCTCGAAAGATTAAAAAGACTACACCAATAGTTGAAAAAAGAATACCAAAAAGTTGTATAGGCTTTATATTCACTTTAAGAATGAGAGTAGATAGTATTAAGATAACAATCGGCATAAATGAGTTTATGAGCATAGCATTTGTTGCTTTAGTATAGTTAAGACCCACATAAAGAAGAGTATTAAACCCTGTAATGCCAAGTATAGCAAGGATATTCAAAACTACAAAATGACTTTTTATTGCTTTTAGAATTTTCGAAAAACTAACAATAAATAGAGGCAAAACCATTATGGCAACACTAAGCCAGCGAAAAAGTGCTAACTGAACTGGCTCAATATCCTCATATACATATCTTCCTATGATGAAGTTACCTGACCAAAATAGTACGCAAAGTGTAAGTAGTAGTGAAGTTTTTATAATAAAACCTTAGACCTAAAAAAGCTAGATGGATGGGGATATAGGATTCGAACCTATGATATCGGCACCAAAAGCCGAGGCCTTACCACTTGGCGAATCCCCATCAATAAGTTAAAATTGGTTGCGGGAGTCGGATTTGAACCAACGACCTTCGGGTTATGAGCCCGACGAGCTACCAAACTGCTCTACCCCGCGATATTTAGAGACTTGCTTTATAGCAAGCGAGGTGAAATTATAGTCGATTTTTATCTGTTTGTCAAGGCTTTTTTTGTAAAATACTAAAAAACTATAAATCAGGAAAATTATGTCAGCGATTAAAAGAGTAAAACAGGCGATAGAGGATATGAAACGGGGCAAAATGATTGTCATGTGTGATGATGAAGATAGAGAAAATGAGGGAGATTTGGTATACCCTGCTATATTTTCCACTCCACAAAAAGTAAACTTTATGGCTAGTGAGGCAAAAGGTCTTATATGTGTGTCTATCTCAAAAGAGATAGCAGATAGGCTAAATCTAGCTCCTATGGTAACTCATAATGACTCACAGCATGAAACAGCCTTTACAGTATCTGTTGATGCTAAAAACTGCACTACTGGCATCTCTGCTGATGAGAGAGATATGACTATTAAGATATTGGCCGACTATGCTAGTAGTGCTTGTGAGCTTGTGCGACCTGGTCACATATTTCCTTTGATAGCCAAGAAGGGTGGCTCCTTAGTTCGTACTGGACATACAGAGGGCTCAGTCGATATATGTCGTCTTGCAGGTCTTTGTGAATCTGCTGTTATATGTGAAATCATAAATGAGGATGGCTCCATGGCTAGACGAGATGATTTGGATATTTTTTGCGAGAAGCATGATTTAAATATCGTCTACATATCCGATATAGTTGAGTATAGAATGCAGCACGAATCACTCGTTAGGGAGATTGCACAATCAACTACAAAGTTTTTAGGGATTGATGCGAAACGCATTGATATGGTTGACCATGAAGGAAATCACCATATTGTATATGCATTTGGTGAGATTAAAAAAGAGTCTGCTGTAAAGTTTCACAACATCATGCTAGATATTGAGTTGTTTACTAATAACGCAAAGTTCAATGGCATGGTAGATGCAATAGAGTATCTAAAAGGCAATGGTGGTGTTTTAGTGTTTTTAGAGAATGGGCACTCTTTTAGAAGTGAGGTAAGAGAGTATGGAATAGGTGCTCAAATACTAAAAAAACTAGGGATTAAAAAAATCCACCTCTTAACATCTTCAAAAGGCAAAGAGTTTATTGGACTTAGTGGATTTGGGCTTGATATAACGCAAGAGGTTTAAAACTCTTTTGGCACGCTACAGTCTAGTGTCTCTGTTTGGGAAGCAACCTCTATTATATCTTTTTGAGAGAGCTTTCCTAAAAGAGCGATTGAGCCTAGTCTCATGCACCATATTCTAAGGCACTCTAACTCTTTATCCTCTTTTTTTAGTTGTGAAGACACACTCCAAGAGCGAATACTTTTTATCTCTTTATAGTCTAACAGATCTACCATCTCCCTGTTTGTCGCTTTTGTATCTACATGTAGACAAATCTGCTCCTCGCTTAAACCTGATTTATAGGCTCTGTAGCCAAGTATAAGTGCTTTTGCTCGATTCGGATATTTTGTTTTTATCTTATCAAAACTACTTCCATAATATTTAAGTGCTGGGATAATATCTTTTGTTTTATATATCTTCTCTTTTTCTAAATAGTCTGGTTGTATCATCTCTTCTCCTCTAATTTTAGTAACATCTTCTTCCTATGTAACCCACCTGAATATCCTACAAGTTTTCCACTACTTCCTATGACTCTATGACAAGGAATTACTATACCTATAGGATTTTTATTGTTAGCTCCTCCAACTGCTCTTACTGCTTTTGGATTTCCTATTTGAATTGCTATCTCTTTATAGCTTCTCGTCTGCCCATAAGGGATACTTTGCAGAGCCCTCCAAACACTTTTTTGAAAAGGTGTGCCTTTTTCAAACTCAATAGGTATTGTAAAATCCTCTAATTCTCCAGCAAAATACTCATCAAGTTGCTCTTTACATGTAGAGATAATTTTAGGATAATTTTGAGGATTTACACAAATACTATCTACAAAACGCATCTCTAGTAAAAACTCTTCATTGCAAATAAATTTTATGGCTCCAATAGGAGAATTATAGTAGTATGTTGCTTTCATATACTATTATAACACACAGGAGTTTCAATGAAGATTAGAGTCTATTATGATGATACTGATGCTGGTGGCATAGTATATCATGCAAACTATCTGAAATTTTGCGAAAGGGCTAGAAGTGAGCTTTTTTTTGAAAGAGGCTTATCTCCTGCTATGAGTGGTGGACATTTTGTTGTTAAACGACTTGAGGCAGACTACAAAAAACCTGCCAAACTTGGTGATATGATAGAAGTAAAGCATAAAATCATAAGTATAAAAAACACCTCCTTAACACTTAAACAGAGCATTTGGCTTGAGGATGTTATGATATTTGAGATGGTATCAGTTTTGGTATTTGTTATAGACAGCAGACCTGCAAAAATTAGCGATGAAGTAAAAGAGTTTTTTAAAAATATCTTCTAAAAAAGCTCCTTTTCAAACCTGTGTCGCTTAGGCTTTACTATGGATATATCATACTTGACTTGATTTTCTACTATAGTCTCCTTAAAGCTTCTTGCAGTGTTTGGCATAAAATATTGAGTATAGAAGTGGTCTATGCCGATAGAGGTTGAGTAGTTTACCCAATCATAAACTATATCATGCTCGAACAGTGAGTTCAACTCTCTTATCTCAACAGTAGTCTCTCCTATAGAGTTTGCTATATAAAACTTCTTTCTATCTTCATACTGCGTTAGAGTTAAAAGCATTGGATTGTAGTTTATCTGTGTGGAGAGTAGTATGTGTGGCTCTATATCATATACTCTAAGTTGTGACGCTATAAGGCTTGTTTTTACTAATGGGGTGTTCATAAAAATTGAGCTATTGTTTAGTTTTTTATTGTTTTTGAGCATACTTTTGAAATTTACTCTTGCACTATCTATGCTTTTGTTGTAGACAATTCGTGGACTTCTTTCTACAAGCAATCTACTCAACGACTTACTCAATACACTTTTGTCTGAGAAGTAGGCAATTGAGCTATTTGCATATCTTAAAAGCAGATCTATCTGCTCCTCATAGTCTATGCCACCAAAAAGTATATTTGGATTGCTATCTTGAAGAGTTTTGCTGTGAACTGTTGGAATATATATAACTAAATCACTGCTATGCTCCATGATTATCTCTGCACCTACAGTAGTAACAGGAGCAATTACATATTTAAAATTCTCCTCTTTTATGCTCGCTAGTTCTCTTAGGATTGCCCCCTCTTCTTCACTGCCTGAATTGAAAACTTTTAACTCAAAGTTGTTCTGCTTAGATGTTAAATATGCTAAAACAGAGTTTACAGTTGTTGATGCATATCTTCTAATACTTTTTTGTGGAACAAGCATAGCTATCCTAACAGAAAGCTCTTCACTATAAAAAACTCTAAAAAGCCTTTGATAGTAAACAAATTCACTTCTCATAGAGTGAAGCTCGTCCATATGACCATGATAGCGACTCATAAAAGAGAATATCTGCCCATCTTCTAAAAACTGCTCTAAACATTGATATTCACACATGTAGATATCTAAATTTAGAAAAATACTTTTTGGTGGCAAAATATCTGAGGGCTTATAGCTCTTAGCAAAAGTAAAAGTAAAGATAGTAAAAAAACATAAAATAATTTTCATAATAAGATAATACCCAAAGAGGTTTTAAAGAAGGCTAAATTTCAAATTAAAGTTGTCGGTACCTTATGAAACTCCAAACCTAGTTTTGATCTATCACTACAACCCAAAGCCATAAGAACAACTTGTGCAGTTGAAAAAACACTCAATCCCATCTCTCTTCCCATGCAATGCTCTAAACTCTTTTGGTGTTGCTCAAGCATAACAAAGCTTCTTGCATCATTTGCTACTATAAAGTCAGTCCCACTGTCAAATGCGTCTAGAACTATCTTTCCTGCTAGCGTATGTGCAAGCTCTTTTGAGGCATCTAGTATCTCATATCCATCACTCTCATTTTGCATTTCAAATCTCACAATATTTGCACCTAAGAGTGTCAATATGCTCCTATTTATCTCTAGATTTTGAACTTTATTTCCATTGAAAATCGCTACGCTAAACTCATCAAAAGGTCTTTTTATCATCTTTTTTAGCTTCTCAAAACCAACTATATTTTTCAAAATCTCATCAATATGTAGAATTTTAGCATCCAAACTTAGCTCAAAACCATCTTTTTCAAGCCTATATGCTACCTCATTTCTCAAGCTATAGTTTTTAAAAAGTGCTGTTTTTGTAACACTCAAAGAGATGTACGAGCTATCTTCAGGACAGATTATACTCACACCCTCCGCTTTAGCAAGTGCTAAATTGTATGCACAGTTATATAAAAATCTATCTTCATCAAGTGCTTTTCCCTCTGTTGCAATATCTGGCTTTAAGTTTTTAAAAACAGGTGCTTCAATCTCTAGTCTGCCCAATAACTCTTTTGCTACAACTATAAATGAGCCCATTTTATCTCCTTCTATAACCCTATCAAACAGTCTATACATCATAAGCCTCTCGTTTTTTTCTCTGTTTTTTTATAAAACTATCTACTATGCTCTTCTCGTTTATAATTTTGTTTTTGAGATAGATTACTTTTTTCTCAAGCTCTATTTTCATAGGATAAAGCCTGTTTGAGATGTTTACATGTAGCCAAACTCCACTCTCTTTTTTTGCTACAACTTTAAGTATCTCAACTCTTTTTTTAGGATATTTTTGCATCATATCATAAGCAAAAGAAAAAAGTCCGTCTCCTAAAAAATCCTCTTCTAGATTGATTATCGGCGATGCGTAGTGCTCTCTTATGTAGGATCTAAAAACTTCTCTATCACTTGGGCACACAAAGTCACTGAGCAGGTCAAACTTCTCTTCAAAGTCTTGTCTATTTATAGCCAAATCTTTTACTGAGCGCTTAGAGTTCAGTGGCTCTAGCTTCAAATCACAGCCAAAGAATTCCCCTATGTCCTCTATCTTATAGCTTGTAAAAAGCAACTTACCATTTATCTTTATAGCTGCATTGTCGCCTACAGGATACTCAAATGAGCTATCATCCCTCTTTATAAGAGCCAATAGGTCAGCGACTCTCTTTTTAGCATCTATCTTAAGAGTTATTTTTTTATAGTACGGAAGATAGTCAACTTTGGCATCAAATCTAAAAACCTCAATAGCAAATTGGCACTGCATGATGAGTCCTCCTTTGTATATAAAAGTCTACTATTTATTTACTTAAGAGTACCTCTAAAAACCCTGACACCCATAGCTTTAAGATGTCAAAATGAATAAAGAAGAGTATATAATTTCAAAGTTTCAAATTAGCAAAATTGGTGATGATGGAGCTATAGTTGGTGGTTTGATATATTCAAAAGATCTATTTTGTAAAGATATGCACTTTAGGCTCTCTTGGATGAGCTTAACCAAAAGGTTAAGTGATGGTTTTTTATAAATGCCGTGGGTACCATGATGAGTGCTAGTTTAGTGATTTATATTACATAATTCGGAATTATAGTGTGTAAGGTCAGTGATTTAGTCTTGCTATAATCTCTTTTATATTGGCTATTCTATTATCATCAGTTGGGTGTGTTGACATAAACTCAGCAGGAGCATTTCCTTTTTTTTGTGCTTTCATATTTTTCCAGAAATTAACAGCTTCATTGAGATCGTATCCAGCTTTTTTCATAAGATATATGCCAATTTCATCAGCCTCGTATTCAAAGTTTCGACTATATGGCAACATAACTCCATATTGAGTCCCAATTCCAAAAGCAAGATCAAATGCTTGACTGCCCCTAAGACCAGTGGCTTCTCCTACTACAACTTTTCCTATGCCAGCAAGCTGTGCCATACTCATACGCTCAATACCATGACGAGCTAAAGCATGAGCAATCTCGTGACTCATAAGTGTTGCAAGCTGACCTTCATTCTCTATGGCTTTAAAGATGCCCTCATAAACAAAAACTTTTCCACCAGGAAGACAAAATGCATTTAGTACATCTTTCTCTATAACATGAAACTCCCAATCAAAGTCTGCATCTGTCACTTGTGCTATTCTATGTCCTACCCTATTGACCATCTCTACCTTTTTTTTATCTCTACTTAACTTCTCTTTTTTTAGTATGTCTTGTGAGGCATTCAATCCCAAACTCATCTCTTGCTCGTGTGAAAATAGCACTAATTGGCTTCTATCTGTGTAGGGTGTTTTTTGGCAACCTACAAAAGCAAATAGTGCAATCAGCCCAATATAAATAATTTTTTTCATAAGCTCTCCTGTTTAGTCTCTATTTTATCTTAAACAAGATATAATCTACATAAAAACTGAAGGCAAACTTATGGGAAGAGCGTTTGAGTATAGAAAAGCATCAAAGATGAAGAGATGGGGAGCGATGTCAAGAATATTTCCAAGACTAGGTCGCTCAATCACTATGGCTGCTAAAGAGGGGGGCACTGACCCGCAAAGTAATGCAAAACTTCGCACAGCAATACTAAATGCAAAAGCTGAAAATATGCCAAAAGACAATATTGAAGCAGCTATCAAAAGAGCGAATTCAAAAGACTTAGCTAACATGAAAGAGGTTAGCTATGAAGGCAAAGCCCCTCATGGTGCTCTCATATTTGTAGAAACTGCAACCAATAATCCAACAAGAACAGTAGCAAATGTAAAAAATCATTTTAAAAAAGGTGGTGGCGAAATGCTAAACAACGGCTCTTTGGAGTTTATGTTTTCAAGAAAAGCTGTTTTTGAGTTTAATAAAACTGAAAATATGGATTTAGAAGAGCTTGAACTTGAACTTATAGATGCTGGATTAGAGGAGATAGATGAAGAGGACAAGACTGTTTTAATTACAGCAAACTATACTGACTTTGGCTCACTCTCAGAAGCGTTTGAAAACCTAAATATTGAGTTAAAAACTGCCGTCCTAAGAAGATTTGCAAATACTCCAATAGAGCTTAATGATGAACAAATCAATGATATATCAAACTTAATAGAGCGCATAGAGAGTGATGATGATGTTCAAGCGGTATATACAAACTTTGGCTAAAAAGTGCCTCTAAAGTCGCATGTAGAGTATAGTCTCTACATGCGACTTTGATTACTGCTCAACACTATCAATAAAAACTCTTTTTCCCAACTCTTTATCTATGGCATATATCCCATATCCATCACCACCTACCATCTTCATCTGATCTATAATCTCACCAAAAGATGCTTCCTCTTCGACCTGTTCTGTTACATACCACTGAAGTAGATTGTATGTTGCATGATCTTTCTCTTTCATCGCTTGATCACTTAAATCATTTAGCCAAACAGTCATCTTTCTCTCATGAGAGAGTGCTTTTTCAAACACATCTATGATTGAGTTATAGGTAAAACTTGGTGTTTTTATCTCCTTGAGGGTGATTTGTGCACTTTGATCTTCTAGGTACTTAAACAATCTCATGGCATGCGCTGTCTCCTCTTGATACTGTGAGTTGAACCACCTAGCACAGCCATTAAATCCATTGGCACTAGCATAAGCGGACATACTAAGATATATGTATGCTGCACTAAACTCATTGTTTAACTGAGTATTTAAATTCTCTTCCATTTTTTTACTAATCATTTTTTATCCTTATAATATATTTTCTATTTTTCATACTTTTGAAAAACACCTTTTTCTCTATTTTTGAAAACTCTATTATGACTTTCTATTAGTCCATGCATAGAGATATAGACCCCTTTTTTAGTCACCCCTAAAAGATATCCCAAAGAAGCAGACAAGTTTGCTGTAGCCTCTACACTGTCAACACTAAAAGGGGCCATAGCTCCTGTTAGAACTATGGTTTTGTCTATTATACACTTATTTAGAAACTTTGCAGTTTTGCTCATCGTATCTGTTCCATGAACAATAAGTATGTTTTTTTGTTTAGACCTTTTTATTAGTTCTACTATCAATTTTCTATCACTATCATCAATATCCAAACTATCTTTATGAATGATACTTTTTATCTCATATTTTAAGTTATAAAAATACTTCAAAATAGCATCAAGTGATTTTGAGTCACTTGGCACTTCTAACTCCCCTTTTATGGGATTATATCTTTTGTTAAAAGTGCCACCAGTGTTGATGATGAGTATTTTTTTCAATTTTAGCTACTAATTAAACTTTGTATTTTCTCCACTATCGATGGATCTTCTAGTGTTGAAATATCTTGAGTTATCTCCTCTTTCTTAGTAATTGAGCGAAGAATTCTTCTCATGATTTTACCGCTTCTTGTTTTAGGAAGGCCAGAGACAAAAAGAATAGCATCAAGCTTGGCTATATTTCCAATCTCTTTTACTATGAGATTATTGAGCTCTTTAGTCATCTCAATCTCCCCGCTAATGCTATCATCGCCTTTTAAAACAACATAAGCAAAAACCCCTTCGCCTTTTATAGGATCAGGTCGTCCAACAACAGCAACTTCAGCTACATTTTCATGATTTCCTAACGCTGCTTCAATCTCAGCAGTACCTAGCCTATGACCTGAAACATTGATAACATCATCAGTTCTACCTGTGATAATAATATACCCATCATCATCATACATAGCTCCATCACCAGAGAAATAAACAGGCTTACCATCTTTCTTGCAATCTCCAAAATATGACTTTACAAATCTATCAGGGTCTCCCCAGATAGTTCTTATCATAGATGGCCAAGGCTTTGTGATACATAAAAAACCCTTCTCCCCTTTTGGAGTTGGATTGCCCTCTTTGTCTATAATCTCAGCCATAATTCCAGGAAGTGGAAATGTAGCACTTCCTGGCTTAATAGGAGTAGCGCCTGGTAGTGGAGTTATCATATGACCACCCGTTTCAGTTTGCCACCAAGTATCAACAATAGGACAACTGCCTCTACCTATCTCATTGTAGTACCACAGCCAGGCATCAGGATTGATAGGCTCGCCTACAGTTCCAAGCACTTTTAAGCTACTAAGATCATACTTTTTAGGCTCATTTATTCCAACTTTATGAAGAAGCCTTATGGCTGTTGGGGCTGTATAGAACTGATTTACTCTATACTCCTCTATCATCTTCCACCATCTTCCTGCATCAGGAAAAAGAGGAACTCCCTCATACATAAGTGTAGTTGCTCCCATAGAGAGTGGTCCATAGACTATGTAAGTGTGTCCTGTAATCCAACCAACATCAGCAGTGCACCAAAAAGTGTCACTCTCTTTTACATCAAAAACATATTCCATTGTGTACTGTGCCCAAAGGATATATCCAGCACTGCTATGCTGTACACCTTTTGGTTTTCCTGTACTTCCTGAAGTGTATAGTAAAAAAAGTGGGTCTTCAGAGTCCATAGGCTCAGGGTCACAATACTGAGACTCATGCTCAATTATCTCATTATAAACATAATCACGCCCACGAACATAGTCTATCTCTTCAAAGTTTCTCTGAACAATAAGCACTTTTTTACAACATTCGCAGCCCTCTTTTAAAGCTTCATCAACAATTGGTTTAAGCATATATGGCTTACCTCTGCGAAACGCACCATCTGCTGTTATAACAAGCTTTGCATCTGCGTCTTGAACTCTGTCCCTAAGTGCCTCAGCAGAAAAACCACCAAATACGACAGAGTGAACTGCTCCAATCTTTGCACAAGCAAGCATAGCAAATGCAGCTTCAGGAATCATCGGTAAATAGAGAACTACTCTATCTCCCTTTTTAATGTCAAATTGGTTTTTTAGCAAATTTGCGAGTCTATTTACTCTATAGTAGAGCTGAAGATAGGTTATAATTTTTTTACTGCCATCCTCGCCCTCCCAGATAATGGCTGCTTTATTTTTTCTTGTCTTTAGATGGCGTCCTAAACATTGATGTGTAACATTGAGTTTGCCACCAATAAACCACTTATAAAATGGAGCATCGCTCTCATCTAAAACTTTATCATAAGGCTTAAACCAGTCAATCTTCTCTTTTGCCATCTTGTCCCAATAGCCCTCAAAATCCTCATGTGCTTGCAAGCTTAGCTCTTCAAACTCACACATATTTTTAACTCTAGCCTCTTTGCTAAACTCTCTATTTGGTTTAAAAATCTGTGACATATATACTCCTTTTTCTCTAATTTATCTTGTAATTATTCCTACTTGACTTCTTATGTATTGATTTTCATAAGCCTCTATCTCTTTTTTGGCACTATCACTTCTGTCTGTAATAGAAAAAAACCAAATAGCTACAAATGCAACTGCTACTGAAAATAGTGCTGGATACTCGTAAGGGAAAATTGCAGCCGCTCTATCGCCATGTAGTATCTGCCCCCAAACTGATGGTCCTAAAATGATGAGCATAACAACTGTTAAAAATCCCAATACTCCACCTATAACTGCCCCCCTTGTTGTTAACCTACTCCAGTAGATTGACAACAGCAGAATCGGAAAATTTGTAGAAGCAGCAATAGCAAATGCAAGCCCTACAATGTATGCAATATTCTGATTTTCAAATGTTATCCCAAATACAATAGCTAGTAGTCCAAGCCCAATAGTCGCATACTTGAAAACTTTTATTTCACCTACTTCATCTGTTTTATCTTTCGCAAAAACATTTACATATAGGTCATGGCTGATTGCACTAGCTCCTGCAAGAGTAAGCCCTGAGACTACAGCTAAGATTGTAACAAACGCAACAGCCGCGATAAATCCTAAAAAAATATCTCCACCAACTGCATAGCTTAAGTGAATAGCTACCATATTACTACTTCCAAAAAGTGTATCTTTAGTGATATTGAGATACTCTGGACTTTGCGAAATTAGAACAATAGCTCCAAAACCAATGATAAATATCAATATATAAAAATATCCAATAAACCCTGTAGCATAGAACAGAGACACTCTAGCTTTTTTTGCATCACTTACTGTAAAAAACCTCATAAGAACATGTGGAAGACCTGCGGTTCCTAGCATAAGCGCAATACCTAAACTAATAGCAGAGATAGGGTCTCCTAGAACTCCTCCTGGCTTCATTATATCATCTGTTCCTCTTGTCTCTATCGCTCTTTTAAAAAGTTGCTCAAAACTAAATTCCACTTTACTCATAACTATAAATGCCAAAACAGTCGTACCTCCTAGCAGCAAAATCGCTTTAACTATCTGAACCCAAGTTGTAGCTAACATGCCACCAAATGTAACTAAAATCACAAGAAGTAGTCCAACTAAAACTATTGCCAACTCATAAGGCAACCCAAAAAGAGTCTGTATAAGCTTGCCAGAACCTACTAGTTGTGCTGTAAGGCACAAAAACACTGTTGCAATTGAGCCAAAAGCAGCTAGTACTCTTATGGGCTTTTGTTTTAACCTATAAGAAGCCACATCTGCAAAGGTATATGTTCCGAGATTTCTTAACTTTTCTGCTATTAAAAACATAAATATAGGCCATCCGACTAAAAATCCAACACAATAGATAAGACCGTCAAATCCTTTTAGATAGATAAGACCAGAAATTCCCAAAAATGAAGCAGCAGAAACATAGTCTCCTGCAAGTGCTAGACCATTTTGAAGGCTACTTATCCCCCCTCCTGCTGTATAAAAGTCTTTTGCTGTTCTTGTTCTTTTTGCTGCCCAATATGTAATACCAAGCGTCATCAAGACAAAAACAAAAAACATTATAATAGCTGTCAAGTTTAATTCTCTCAAAAATTGTGCCTTGCATCCTCTTTAATCTCATCCACTAAAGCATCAAACTCTTTATTTGCTTTTTTAACATATAGTCCGCTTAAAACAATGCAAAGAAGAATTATAGAGACTCCCATGACAATACCTATTGTCACAACACTGTCACCAACGGACTCTCCTAGTGATTCTGGACTAAAAGCTATAAGTAAAATAAAGAGGAAATAGGCAATAAATATCACCACTGAAAGCACTAAAGCATAGTCATCTCTTCTCTTAACAAGTTCGGAAAATTTTGGACTACTCTTAGCTCTTTTATAAACCTCTTGATTCATCTGTTCCCCTCTTTGATTCTACTTCGCTTATATAGCATTAGCATAGCAAAAGTAAAAATATTTAAAAAATAGATATATTTTCTCTATTATGAGAAATTTTGTAGCACCATACCACTTCTATTATAGCGAAAAATACCTGTCTATTTTATAGCCAATTCCTTTTATGTTTGTAATAAAATCAACTTTTAATGACTTTCTAAATCTGCTTATCTCTGCTCTTATCGTTGCATTATCTACTGGCTCACTACTCCAAACAAAACTTCTAAATTTTTCAAAATCGACCACAACGCCGATATTTTCACAAAGTAGTGTTAAGATTTGTAGCTGTTTTTTTGTTAAAGCTTGTGAGCAATTATTGTAAAAAAGTAGCCTATCTTTTTTTGAAAAATAGTAGTTTTTACTAAGTAGTAGATGTGAAGAGCTTTTTATCTCTTGCTCTTTTTTCACTCTCTCTATCCTTATGCCAAGCTCTTTAAGATGAAAAGGCTTTTTTAGATAATCACAAGCACCAAGTTCAAAGGCACTACTTATATCCTCTATATCCAAATTTGCACTTATAAAGATTGTGGGAGTAGAAATCTCAAGCCTATTTAACTCTTTTGACAACTCAAGACCACTTAGTTTAGGTGTTTTTATATCCAAAAGCAATAGATCAAAGGTTTCACCCCTAAGAGCCTCTAGAGCATTAGAACCACTACTAAATCCAACTACTTGATGACTTAGAGATTCTAAATACTCCTCTATGGAGGTTCGCAACATAAGCTCATCCTCTAAAAGAAGTATTTTCAAGATAAATCCTCTTTTTGCTGCTTAAAGTAGTATCTAAATACTGTTCGCAGTTCATCTGACTCTACCTCTACATGTATGCTATTAGTATCACATATATCTTTCACTATATTCAATCCCAATCCAAATCCTCCCCTAGCACTGTCTTCTCGATAGTACCTCTGAAATATATTATTAATGTCATTTATCTTCTCTCCATAATTTTGCACCTCAAAAACTATACTCTCATCACTATTATATAGTTTTATAAGTATATTTCTATTGATATGACTATATTTTATCGCATTTGATATGTTATTGTCACAAAGTCGCTGAAGCTCAAACTCGTTGAACATAATCATTACATCATTTTGAATTTCACTTTTTATTTTCAATCTATTACCTGTTGCTACATCTGCAAAATACTCCACTCTGTCATTTAAAAAATCTGTAAAGTTAATCATATCAACTCTTCTAACTTCTCTATCTTTTTTTACAATAAAACTCAAATCACCATAGATATTTTCTAAAACCTTTACAGCAGCTTCAATCTTTATCAAGTATGGATTTCTCTCAAATTTAAGGTTATATAGGTCTATATTTATAAGTATAATTGAGAGCGGAGTGTTTATCTCATGAATTGCATTTTTTAAAAATATGTCTTGATACTCCAAGAGTTCATTCGTATAGGCTATAGACTTTTTAAGCTCCTTCGTTTTATCCTCAACTAGATTTTCAAGATTAAGATTTAGCTCCCCTAAAGCACTCTCTTTCTCCTTTAGTTCTAAAAGCATGTAGTTTGCTTGTGAGATAATTTGTCTAAACTCTTTAAACTTAATTCTATTTCTATCTATCGGAGTATAGCTCTTTGAAGCATTCTTTAGAGACTTAGCGATAAATCTTATCTCTTTGCTTAGCTTGTCTGTCACATACCTATATTGAAAAATAGTTGCAAGGTATAAAAATAGTGTTAAAGTCACAATCTTGAGGATAAACCCTGATATTTGATTTTGATGCTCTTGTGTTATTTGTGCTAAAGCTTTATCTTTTTGATAGAGACATACTCCACTACCAATAACCCATCCCAACTCTTTAAACTCTCTTACAAAGAGTATATTTTCTACAAAACTATCATCTTTTTCTATCTTAAGTGTTAAAAGAACTCCAGCCTCTTCAGCTTTTTCAAACAACAAGTCTAAGGCAGAGTCATCATACTTAAGCTCTCTTGATTTATATACAATTTTTCTATTTTTATCATATATAAATATATAGTCTCCTGTATTAAAATCATCTAAAACTATACTCACCTCTTCTACGATATGATGGCTCAACATGCTTTGCTCATAATCTTTAAAATTATCATAACGATACTTTATAAGCCTATATAGTCGTGAAGTCTGCTCAACTACTCTTTTTTTTTGGTTTTGCAAATAACTCTTCTCTACAGCAGCTATCTCTTTTTTATATCCTCGATACTCATTGAAAATAACCACAAAAGCAGAGAGAGCTACAAATATACCTGCAAATAAAATTGCTGTAATATTGATTCGTTTTACA
Source organism: uncultured Sulfurospirillum sp. (assembly GCA_964642805.1). GTDB lineage: Bacteria > Campylobacterota > Campylobacteria > Campylobacterales > Sulfurospirillaceae > Sulfurospirillum_A. The sequence continues at coordinate 47,048 of CAZXOZ010000001.1, forward strand.
CTGTATTCTTTAAAAATTTTAAACATATATAATTATAGTATAATTTTTCTAAAGGAGACAGATGAGCATAAGGCTACCAGCCAATGGGCAAAATAAAATCTATTATCCCGAATTATGCAATAGAATTGCTAAAGTAGCGTTTATGCTTGTGCCGTAGGTGCCATGATAGGTGCTAGTTTAGTGATTTCTATTGCATAATTCGGGTTAATGAAAATTAGGTTAAAATCGTAGTCGGTTTAAGTTTCAAGTTGATTGTAACTCATTTTTACCCTTTTACTTTGTTGTTATTGCTTAGATGTATCTAACTCTTCTTATTATCTATATTTAGCAATTTGTTTGAGGGTATTCGCTTGTGATGTGAATCCAAGATACCAAATTTTTAGCATTTTTGTTTTTTCCAAGATTTTTTAAAAAAGTTGTGGGTTCGGTAGTAATCATTTGAATTTTTAATAAGATTTAACCGTCAAAATTGACTTTACTTTTTTTTCTTTGAGGGCGTGAAGCCTTTAGTAATACAACGGCAAAGCTGGGCTTCGCCGTTGTACGTTTCTGCAAAGCGGGAACGGTGCAACGGTCAAATTGAGAAATATGCCGTTTTCAGTTTAGCTTGTAAAACTACACCA
>CAZXOZ010000002.1:0-27822 GCA_964642805.1 uncultured Sulfurospirillum sp.
ATGAGTCGTATCTACCTTTTGTCTATTGGAGAGATTTGGATATACAGAAAAAATTGCCTATAGTTATAGATAACAAAGAGTTTGATAGGGAGACTATAAGGCGGAGTAGGTTGAGTTTTTCATACTCTCCTGAATTCTTAGAGGATAAAGAGGTTAGGTTCTATCCCTTGATAAATCCAGATAGTAAAGTTGGGATGATAAGATTTCCAGAACATATGATGCAACTAAATCGTTTAGCCATAAAAGCTTACAACTTTGATGATGGCTACAATCCAGAGCTTTCAAGCGAGATAAATACTCTTGTGCGTGAGCATGGTTTCAAAATGCCCATAGTAGAGATATGGGGAAAGGCGACAAACATGAAGCCTTACGATCTGGGATATATGCTTCTTGACAGCAATGACAAGCTTTTTAACCTAAGAAGAAGAGATAGTGTAGTCTCTTTTAGAGAGATAGATATTCCAAAAGGAGTGGAGTTAAAACACATCACGATAAGTGAAAACAGACAGAGAAAAGTAGCAGGATATGCCATAGATAGCGAGTCGAATTTTTATCTTATTGATTGGAATTTTAGCTTTAGAAAAGTTGAGCTTTCAGGGTTTGATTATAAGATTAAGAAGCTCCAGTTTATCTCAAATCCTAAGTACTATCTAATTCGATATGATGATGGTGAAACTTATCATGCAGTTGTTTTTACAAGAGATTTTGAGAAGATTGATAGCGTTAAGTTTGATTGATACTAGTCAATAAAGTTTTAGGGTGTTTTAGTTAAAATAGCTATAGTCATTATCGAAAAGGCTTATAGTGAAGTTTATACTAAAAATACTAAAAGATTTTCCCTCCTATCTTTGGAGTGGTTGGGGTGCAATTGCCTCAATCCTTCTTTTTTTTGCTTTTTGGGATTTTGGTCATCAGATATATGGTGATCTTGTACTCCCAAGCCCCCTTGAGACGCTAACAACTCTATGGTATATGCTACAAGATGAGAGTGTTATAGAGAATGCCAAAATAACTCTCTATAGAGCCTTTACAGGATATGGCATTTCAGTATTGTTTGGCTCACTGCTTGGACTGCTTGCAGGACTGTTTGCTACGGCCTCTATGATGAGCCGACCGATTGTTACCATACTTGTTGGAATGCCCCCCATTGCTTGGATAGTTCTAGCTATGATTTGGTTTGGCATGGGTGATTTTACTGTTATCTTTACTGTTATTATTGCCTCTTTTCCTATTATATTTGTGGGAGCCTTGCAGGGAACTAGAACTCTTGAGGGAGATCTAAAGGAGATGGGTGAAAGCTTTGGATTGCCTCTACATGTAAAGTTTTTAGATATATATTTTCCTCATATTTTCTCCTATATTTTTCCTGCTTGGGTGTCAGCACTTGGCATGTCTTGGAAGATAGTTGTTATGGCTGAACTTCTTAGCACGAGTGATGGTATCGGAGCCTCTTTAGCAGTTGCTAGAAGTCATCTTGATACTCCAACAGCTCTTGCATTGGTTGTGATTATGATAGGCTCTTTGATGTTTATTGAGTATATTCTTTTAGAGCCCATCAAGAGAGAGGTTGAATCATGGAGAGATTAGTTGTTAAAAACTTAAAGCATAACTATGGATTTACTACCATCTTAGAGGGTATAAATTTTGAGCTAAGCCAAGGTGAGGTTCTCTCTGTAGTAGGGCCAAGTGGTGGCGGAAAAACTACACTTATGCACCTATGTGCTGACTTGATTGATGTTCAAGAGGGCAAGGTTGAGAACTCATTTATAAGCTCATCTTTTGCTTTTCAGGAGGCAAGGCTTCTTCCTTGGAAAAATGTGATAGACAATATAGCTCTAGGACTAAAAGCGCAAAAAATATCAAAAAAAATGGCTATAGCAGAATCAAAAAAAATAGCCTTAAGATTTGGACTTGAAGAGGATGATTTTGATAAATTTCCAAAAGATTTGAGTGGTGGCATGAGACAAAGAGTCTCATTTGCAAGGGCATTAGTTACAAAGCCATCTCTACTGTTTTTAGATGAGCCTTTTTCAGCTTTAGATATTGGCTTGAAAAAAGAGCTTCAAGAACTTCTAATTAACTTAGTCAACAAAAAAGTGATAACAATACTCTTCATCACTCATGATCTAATGGAGGCGATAAGACTCAGCGATAAGATACTTCTTTTAAAAGCAGACCCTGGTCGCATTGTAAAAGAGTTTATCTACGAGCTACCTCAAGCACAAAGAGATGACAAGTTTGTATATAGCCAAAGCGCAAAGATACTCCAAGATGAGGTAATAATAGATACATTTGAATTGGAGTTAAAATGAGACATACAGAAACTCCTGTTTCGTGCTTCAGTCGCGAGGAATTTTTGAGGGGCTTTGCTCCTCAAAAAGGAGACAGTAAAACAGACTACAGAAGCGACAGCTTCGTGCTTCAGTCGCGAGGAATTTTTGAGGGGCTTTGCTCTTCAAAAAGGGGACAGTAAAATGGAGCAAAAAAAATACGCAACAAATCACTACGCATACTACCCAGATGATGAGAAAAATATTCCACCCTATTTGGCCTATGGATTTAGACCAATTTTTCTACTTTTAGCCCCTTACATGGTCATATCTATGATGCTTTGGGGTTTTGTTTGGAGCGGAGTTTTAAATATACCTTTTATGAGTGATACTCTTACATGGCATATCTATGAGATGCTTTTTGGGGTTCTGACAGCCGGTGTCATGGCATTTTTAACTACAGGGCTGCCTGAGCTTTTCCCTGGCATGGTTCCTTTTGTCGGAAGGCGATTAAAGTATATCTTAGCTTTGTGGGTTGCAGGAAGGGTTAGCTTTTGGTTTATAGATTTTGTGAGTGTATATGTAGTGGCACTTTTAAATCTCTCGATGCTACTTTGGCTTATATGGTTTGCAAGAGATGCTGTGCTTGACCCTCTTCAGAGGCATGCCTCTTTGGGTTATACTCTAGTTGCAATATTTACGATAGAGTGCTGGTTTTTTCTTAGTGTTGCTGGACTTATTGAAACGGACTCAATGGCTATTTTAAAAGTTGCAGTTGGAGCTATCGTGATATTGACCTTGTTAGCTCTTAGAAGAGTAAATATGGAGGCAGTAAATGAGTTGATGGAGGATAAGAAGATTGATGATATCTATATCTCTCATCCACCACTAACAAATTTAGCAGTTTTTACAGTAATACTCTTTACTGTTGTAGAGTTTTTTTTTCCAGACAATACAGTTTTGGGCTGGATTGGCTTAGCCGCCGCCGCCGCAATATTGGCAATACTGAATGACTATGCTCTAAAAGATAAGTTTATATTAAATCAACCATATGTCTTATATTTAGGCTCAATCTTTATAATGTTTGCTCTTGGGTATGGCTTGATGGGCTGGGATCTTCTAAATGACAATATATATGCTATGAACCACTTTAGACACTTTATAGTAAGCGGTGGTTTGGGTTTAGCCTATCTGATTATCATGATTATCATAGGCTGGATTCATACAGGACGACATCTCACTTCAAATATATATACACATGTAATGGTGCTTTTGATGATTATTGCAACTCTTGTTAGAAGTTTAATTCCTTTTTTTGAAGAGTATATGAGTCTTATGTATATGGGCTCAGCTATTTTATGGGCAGCGCCATTTGTGCTTTATATGAAGGTATTTTTCAAGTTTTTAATGACACCAAGAGCTGACGGAATACTAGGATAAAACATATATTAAGCAAAAATTAGATATATCCTTCAGTCTCTCTAATCTCTAATAAATAATTATTGTGTATAATACTCTTAAGCAAGCAGGTTCTAACATGTGAGGAGTATTATAGTGAGCGAGTTGGTGATAAAATCACAAGCAAAAAATAGAGTTAGATTAAAATCATCAGTTTTTCAAGATACTCTTAACAACGAGAAGATACTCTCACATTTTGATAAAGAATTTTTAAGCTTTAGGGTAAATAAAAAATGTAAATCTATAATATTTACTTTTGATGAAGCAACAACCTCTTTAGGGAACATACTCAAAGACTTAAATCTCCTGTTTCCACTAAGCCTACCTCATGTTAGCTCACACACTAGTGATGAGAGCCATTGTATGAGTTGCAGTAGTTGTTATAGTGTTAAAAATGACAGAGCTACTTGGAATAGAAAACTTACTCTATTTGGACTCTTGAGTTGCTATAGTCTTTACATCTTTGTAGCCGAGACTTTTTTAAGTATCACTATAGTTGCAACTCCTTTTTCACTAGTCTCTATTGTCTCAATAGTTGTTGCACTTCCTTTGTTTCGTGAATCACTTGATAGTATCAAAGATGGAAAATTTACTCTACAAACTTTTATGAGTGGAACTCTACTATTAGCCATATTTTTTGGCGAAGCTACTGCTGCATTTGAAATTATATATATCTTAAGAGGAGGTATGCTTCTTGAGGAGTATATCGCAGAAAAATCAAAAAAAGAGATAAGAAAACTTATAGAGCTAGATGTAAAAAAAGTCTATATACTGGTTAACAATGCAGAATTAGAAGTTGACTTAGATGAAGTAGAAGAGGGTGATATAGTAGTTTCAAGAAGCGGTGAGAAGATACCAGTAGATGGTTTTATTCAAGCTGGAAGTGCTGAGATTGATGAGGCTTTAATCAACGGTAGAAGTGAGCCAGCATTTAAAAAAGAGGGTGCGGAAGTTTTTGCAAATACATTTGTGCAAAAAGGTAGAATCAGTATCAAAGTAAGTGCAGTCGGATCTGATACTTATATCTCAAGAGTTATCTCTAAAGTTGAGCTTTCACTACAACAAAAGTCTCCAAGTGAGCTTGAGGCTGATAGATTAGCCTCAAAACTTTTAAAACTAGGATCCGTTTTAACTGCAGGAACATTTTTTATAACAGGCTCATATCTTAGAGCATTCTCGGTAATGATAGTTATGTCTTGCCCTTGTGCAACTGTTCTTGCTGCTAGTACCGCTATAAGTGCTGGAATTTCAAGAGCAGCAAAAGATGGTATTTTGATAAAAGGCGGAGAGTATTTGGAGAAGGTTAGTCAAAGCGAAGCATTTTGTTTTGATAAGACTGGAACACTAACAACAGGTAAACCTATAGTGCAAGAGGTTGTTTTAAGCCCACATGTAGATGAAAAAACTCTTTTTGAGTTTGCATCACTAGCGGAGTATAGGAACTCCCATCCAATAGCAGTTGCGATAATGGACTATGCAAAACATATAGGGTCACTTTTTGATGAGGCATACTCAAGTGAGATAGTTCCAGGACTTGGAGTAAAAGCAACAAAAGATAAAGAGATGATTTTAGTAGGCAATAAAAAGTTTTTAAATAACAATAAGATTTCAGTAAAAGATTTTGAAAAAAGAGCAGAGAAATTTTTAGACAAAGGAGAGACTATTGTCTATGTTTCGTATGGAAAAGAGGTTTTGGGATTTATATCATTTAAGCATGAGATAAGAGATGGCACAATTCAAATGTTAAGTGATTTAAGAAAAAGGGGTGTGGAGCATTTAGTTCTTTTAACTGGAGATGAGAAAAAGGTTGCTAAAAACTTTGCAAGGGAGTATGGCTTTGATGAAGTTTACTCAAATCTTATGCCCGAAGATAAAGCTGACATAGTGGACGAATTAAAGAAAAAATATAAAAATATAGTTATGATAGGTGATGGTGTAAATGATACGATTGCTATGAGTAGAGCAGATGTTGCAGTCTCTTTTGCGAGTGGTGGAAGTGAAGCTGCTATTGAGGTATCAAATGTTGCTATAACACACTCTCACCCTGAAGATGTAGTAAATCTATATGACATAAGTAGAAAAAGTTTGAAAGTTGTAAACCAAAACTACTGGATAGGAACAAGCACAAATCTTGGGGGTGTAGCATTGGCTAGCGTAGGACTTCTCTCTCCTGTAGCTGCTGGTGCTATACATCTAGGGCATACGATTGCAATCATGGCAAACTCATCAAGAGTTACTTGGTCTCAAAAAGAAAACTAATTGATAATAAATTTCAGTAAAATTTAAGGTTACTTTAAATATCAATATGGTATTATTTTGATAACAAAAGGAGTATAGCGATGAGTATAGCAAGTGAAGACATAGTTAGAATCGCCTCTTATATGACCATAATCCACCATACAAGAGGTAGGCTTAGAGTTAGAGTTAGTCCAAAGATACAAGGTGAATCTAAAAACATCTCCTTAGAGGATATAGAGTCTTTGCCAAGCAAGATAAAGGGTATTGAGAGTCTTAAAATCAATAGGCTTATGGGCTCTATAACGATTTCGTATGATAGTGCTATTTTTCCTAGGGAGCTTTGGGAGGACTTAATAGCTGGCAACAATATAGAGGGTATAACTCAAAGAGTCAATAGGCTCTACAAGGAGGTGTTGTAGATGGTAGTAAATTTTGATGAAAAGGTACTAGTTGCACAAAGAGTAGATATTAGTTTTTATGAGCCAATTTTAAATCAAACTTTAAGAATAGCAGCTTATGACGAGTATCATGCCTATGAGACATATAAAAAGGTGATTGAAAAATTTGGATTAGTAGAGCCTTTTGCAAATATTATTAAAGCTGAACAAAATCATATAGATGCAACACTAGCACTATTGCAAAAATACGGTGTTGAGCCGCCCTTTAATGACTGGGCTGAGAGGATAGAGATACCAGATACGATTATAGAGTGTTGTGAAGTTGGAGTTGCTGCTGAGCTAGACAATATAAAGATGTATGACAATCTGCTTTTGCATACAAAAGAATCAGATATCCAAGATATGTTTTTTAGGCTTCAAGCAGCGTCATTTAACAATCATCTGCCCGCATTTAGAAGTTGTGTTGCAGGTTACTATACTACTAAGGGGCAAGCCTCAAGTGCAGCAGATGGTTTAAGTCAAAAAGATATGATGGAAAAAATGAGTGAGTTTAAAGATTTAGCAGACAAAATTGCCTCTGGAGAAGCGGACCCAACTGAGATTACAAAGTTGCTAGGCAGCGCAAATATCTCGCTAATAGGTGGTATGCTTTTAGGTGGAATTGGAGCATCACTAGCTGCAGGAGTATTAAATAAAGAAGAAAAAGGAGAGTAGCTATGCCTTTAATGCCATTTACCGTAGGAGCATTGTTAGGATCAGTTGCAGTATATCTGTTAAAGAAAAATAAAAAATCTAAAAAGTAGAGGAGATCATTATGGCATTACCATTTATAGCTGGAGCAGCATTAGGAAGTTTAGCAGTAGTTGCATTTAATAATAAAAAAGAGATAAAAGAGAGAGTAGAGGCAAGTGCTTCTAAAGTAAAAGAGTTTGCAAAAAAGAGTTTTAAGACAACAAGTGAGTTTGCAAAAGAGACTAAAGATAGTGTTCAAGATAAAATAGGTTGTAAAAAAGATGAAGTTGAGGTTGCAAAATGATAAGCAGTACAGAAGTAACTACTTCGTGCTTCAGTCGCGAGGAATTTTTACTGGACTTGTTCAGTAAAAAGGGGGCAGTAAAATGATAGATACTGGTGAAGCTAGAAATGTAACAGGACATATCGTTAGTGGAGTTTTTGCTTCAGCGATAGTCTCTGGGAGTATCAATTATAACAACTACTCCAAAGGTGAGATAAGCAAAGAGGAGGCTATGAAAAATAGTATTAAACTTACGGCTCAAGGTGGAGTGGCAACAGGATCGGCGATAGCTGCTACAAACTATATTGGGCAAAGGAATTACTTGGGGATGCTTGCCGCTATGACTATAGGTTTTGGGGGTGTTTATGCTATTGAAAAAGTTGCACAAAATCTTGATATGACAAAACAGATTGAAGAAAAAAACAGTGAAGTAGGAGAGTAGAGTGGATAATCCATATATAAATAAAACAGCAGATGTTTCAAATGCGGCTACCGATGCTATATCAAATATTCGCACAGACAATACGCTAGGAACTATCAATACAAATGACTTTATAAAGGGTGCATTAATTGGTGCAGTTGCGACATATCTCTTGACAAATGAGTCGGCTCAAAAGGCTATCTTTAAGAGTGTAGCAAAGGGAGCTGAGATGTTTCAAGCAGGTATTGAGGAGATGAAAGAGAGAGTAGAAGATGCAAAAGCAGAGCTAGAAGCACAAAAAAACTAAAGAAAAAGTAATGCAAAAAAATATATTGGTTCTACATGCAACAAGCAGTAGAATAAGGTTTAGATATAAGCTATTGAAAAAAAATAGTGATAGAGAAAAACTTCAAAAGTATTTTGAGGATATTGAGGGTGTAAGTTTTGCTAGAGTAAACCTTAAGGCAAAAACAATTACACTATCAGGTAAAGGCTTAGATGCTGATTCTATAAAAAAGAGAATTTTTGAGATTGATATTTTAGATTTTCAATCTACTTGCAATAGCTCTGTGACTTGCTACGCTTCTAGTGAAAAACCCTCTTTGTTTGGGCTAATAAGAGCAACATCTGCTTTAGCAATTGTTCCATTTATAACAGATGACAGAACAAAGCTAATTTTTACAGCTCATGCAGCGGCACCACTGCTGTTTAGTGGCACAAAAGAGCTTTTAAAAGAGGGTTTGACTTCAAAAGTTTTAGAAGCAACAGCTGTTGGTGTTTCGCTTGCAAGAAGAGATTATCTTGCCGCAAATAGTACTAATGCTATGCTTGAGCTTGGTGAATACATAGAGGAGACTACAGTTCACAGAAGTGATGACCTTATAAAAGAGCTAGCAAAACCAAATATTGAAGAGGCATGGGTTGAGATTGAAGAGAGCTCTAAAAAGGTACTAAAGTTAGTAAAAACACATACTTTAGTGATAGGAGATATTGTTGTAGTTGGAGCTGGTGATACAATAGCTGTTGATGGGCATGTAATTCAAGGAGATGCTTCAGTTAACCAAGTCTCTATGACTGGAGAGGCTGAGCCCATAAAAAAGAGCCGTGGAGATAGAGTAATCTCAGGAACAGTGATAGAAGAGGGCAAGATAAAAATCTGGGCAGAGCAAGTTGGAGTAGACACTGCAACTTCAAGAATTAAAGAGTATATAAAAAGTTCGCTTGATGAGAAGTCAGCAGTGGGTCTAAAGGCTACAAAACTTGCCGATAAGTTGGTTCCTGTAACCTTAGGCTTAGCGGGTTTATCGTATATCATAAACAGAGACTTTGAGAGTGTAGCATCAGTTCTTCAAGCAGACTACTCTTGTGCTTTAAAACTCGCAACTCCGGTAGCTTTTAAATCCTCTATAGCACAAGCTGGGAAAGATGGTATATTGATAAAGGGTGCAAAATCTATTGAGGCACTGGCTGTTGCAGATACTTTTGTGTTTGATAAAACTGGTACTTTAACTCGTGGAGAGTTGGAAGTAGCAGATATAACCTCATTTAGTAAGCAGTGGAGTGAGGATGATATACTAAATCTCACAGCTAGTGCAGAGGAGCACTACTTTCACCCTGTGGCTGAAGCCATAGTGAAGGCCGCAAAGGATAGAGGTTTTGTACATATGCACCATGATGAAGTTGAGTTTATAGTAGCTCATGGTGTAAAAACGACAGTTGACAATAAAGAGGTTCTAATAGGAAGTAGACACTTTTTAGAAGATGATGAAAATGTATCTTTTAGAGCCCATAAAACTAAGATTGAGAGTTGTTTGAAGGACGGAAAAACACTACTCTATATCGCTTATGACGGTAAGCTTCTAGGAACAATTGGCATGTATGACCAAGTGAGGGAAAATTCAAAAAGAGCACTAGAAAAACTAAAAAAATTAGGTGTAAAAGAGATAGTTATGCTTACAGGTGATGTTAGGTCAAAAGCAGATATTTTAGCCAAAGAAATTGGAGTTGATAGAGTGTATGCTGATATGTTACCAACCCAAAAGGCTGGGATTATCAAAAAGCTAAAAGATGAGGGAAGAAAAGTAGTTTTTGTTGGAGATGGTATCAATGATGCGCCAGCTTTGATGAGTGCTGATGTGGGAATAAGCATGCAAAGAGGTGCTGATATTGCAAAAGCGACAGCTGATATCGGACTTTTAAAAGATGACATAGAGGCAGTTAGCGAAGTGAAGGAGCTAGCAAACAAGACAATGGGGCTCATAAATACAAATTTCAATGCAACAGTTGGAGTAAATAGCATGATATTGCTTGGAGCTACTGTAGGACTATTGAGCCCAATCAATACAGCAATACTTCACAATGGAACAACTATAGGTTTGCTTTTAAATTCACTTAAAGGCATAAGACTGGAGAATAAAAAAGTTTAAATTTAGCCTACTTCAGGTATGATTATGATATTAAGTATCATAAGGAACATATATATGGCAATCTTTTTTCCAGTAGCAAGTGGCATTGCAGCAGTAATAACAGCCGCTTTAGCGTATGAAACGGGTAAAAATGCAAAAAGAAAGTTTGATAGAAAAAAAAGAAAGAGTCTTAAATCTTGATTTAGATACAAAAAAAGAGGTTGCTAAAATTGGTATGGCAGCCTCGTTGGGTGTTGTCACTGCCACCTCTTTTTACTTGAAAAGTAGCCTTATGAAAAATCTTCATTTAGGTTCGGGTGTAGCACTGATTGGTTTCTCGTTTTGGCATCATATGCTCTATCAGTCAGATAAAAAAGAGAGAGCTTCAAAAAAGCTAAAAAATATACAAAATAAAGAAAAAATAGAGTCATCAATTAAGATAGAAAAAATCTATACTGAACTAAGGGTTGATGGTAAGCTTGAGAGTGAAGATATAAAAAGCTTTGAAGTAAAGCTTGAATCTTTGATGCAAGAACACGGTGTATCCTCAATCGATACGCTTGTAGATATCAGAGGGATGAGCGGTATTAGTTTGATGGCAATGTGGGATGATTTGGTTTTTTATCTTAAGAATATAAAGACAATAGATAGAGTTGCAGTAGTTGGAAATAAGAAACTTGGTAAATTTTCATCAGTTATAGCAGAGAAGATAAGACCACAGAGCATGAACTATTTTGATAATTATGAAGATGCTAAAAAGTGGATCCATTAACATAGATTAACAAATCATTATAGCAGTGTTAAAGATAAAACCTTATACTTTCGTTATCCAAATAATTCAAGGAGAACGAAATGAAGAAGAGAATTTTAGCAACTGCACTAGCAGTAGGAATTTTAACAACAGGTGCTTATGCTTATGATTGTCAAAAAGGTGTGAAAAAAGGACACTCGTCTCACAAATATATGAAAAAACATAACAAAATGAGAGGACATAGTGGCATACATATGTTTTCAAAACTAGACTTAACAGGTGAGCAAAAACATCAACTGTCTATCTTAAAAGATGAGATGAAACTGGAGATGAAAAAACAAAGAGGCTCAAAGAAAAGAGGTAAAATACTAAGTTTTGTTACCTCAGAGGGATTTGATAAAGAGGCATACAAGGCAGATGCTAGTATAAATCAAGACAAAAGAGTAGCTATAAAAGCAGACTATATGGAAAAAGCATTTAATCTTTTAACAAAAGAGCAGGTTGAGAAGCTAATAAGCGTCAAATAGTCTAATTCTATCAGAGCTTAAATCTAGGTTCTGATAGCTCTATTTTATGGTATAATATTATCAATTTCGATAAAGGTTTTTGATGATAAATGTACTAATGATAGAGGATGATGTAGAGTTTGCTGAAATTCTAAGTGAGTATCTTGCACAATACAATATAAAAATTACAAACTATGAAGATCCATATTTAGGGCTAAGTGCGGGTATAAAAAACTATGACTTGCTCATACTCGACTTAACGCTTCCTGGCATGGATGGACTTGAGGTATGCAAAGAGGTTGTTGATAAGTATGATATACCAGTTATTATCTCAAGTGCTAGAAGTGATGTAAGCGATAAAGTTATAGGACTTCAAATAGGTGCTGATGACTACTTGCCAAAACCTTATGACCCAAAAGAGATGTACGCAAGAATTCAAAGCCTTATTAGGAGATATAAAAAGCTTAGTCTGCCTCAAGAGAGCAAGATTAATAGTGATTTTAGACTTGATGAAAAAAGGCATATGATATTTTTAAAAGAGGAGTCTATAAATCTTACCCCTGCTGAGTTTGAGATACTTGAATATATGCTAAAGCAACATGGATTCTCAATATCTCGTGAACAACTTGTCTACAACTGTAAGTCTCTAAAAGATAAAGGCTCAAAAAGTTTAGATGTAATAATAGGGCGTCTTAGAGCCAAGATAGGTGATAGCTCAAAAGAGCCAAAATATATTCAATCCGTAAGAGGAATAGGCTACAAGCTAATAGGATGACAAGAAACTCTCTTAACAATAAAATTACTCTAGTTTTTATCTTTTCAATTTTTCTTTTATGTATGTTTTTTGTTGTTCTACTAAAGTATCAAACAGAGAAAGATTTCGAAGCCATGAAAGAGAGGCAGTTGCAGTCAATAAACTATATTTTTATGCTCTATAGACACAACCTCTCTCCGCGTGGCGTAAATGAATATTTTAGTAATTTTGGATTAAAAAGAGTGATAAATCAGAATCTAAAATCCTCCGTTATCAAGAATGGGAATATACTGTTTCAAAAGAATTCTGATTTGGGTAGATTTTCATCAATGGAGCATAATGATAGGTATTATCTCTATATTGACAATATGGTTTCAAGCATGCTTTTTAAGTCCAATTATGAGAAAAAATCAAACAGTTTTCTTTGGGCAGTTTTTTTTATCGCCTTTATCCTTCTTGTTTCTATGTATACTTCGATTTTAAAGAGTATCTCTCCACTTAAAGATCTTAGGTTTCAAATAAGAAAGTTTGCTTCAGGCGATATGAACATAGACTGCAAAAGTGATAAAGAGGATGAGATAGCAGAGGTTGCCAACGAGTTTGACAGGGCTACATCAAAACTAAGAGACCTGATTCACTCTCGTCAACTTTTTTTGCGAACCATTATGCACGAGTTAAAAACACCCATAGGCAAAGGCAGGATAGTATCTGAAATGATAGCCGATCAAAAGGCAAAAAATAGACTTATAAGTATATTTGAAAGGCTTGATTTACTCATAAATGAGTTTTCTAAAATAGAACAAATAGTGTCAAAGAACTACTCTCTTCAGCTTAAAGAGTACAGATTGATCGATATAGTTGATAGTGCAGTTGACATGTTAATGCTTGATAGTGATAAAAAGGCTCTTCATATAAGGGTTGATACTGATTTGCAAGCTATTGTTAAAGTTGATTTTGAATCTTTCGTACTCGCTATAAAAAATCTTATTGACAATGCAATTAAATATGGAGATGATAAAGTGGTACATATAAGAGCAGAAAATAGTACATTGTATATAGAAAATAGAGCAAAAGAGGCTCTTGTAAATATTGAAGAGTATTATAAGCCTTTTGTTTCGGGTTCAAGTGAGATTAGACAAGGACTTGGGCTTGGATTGTATATAGTAAAAAATATAGTAAAGTTAAATGGCTTTAATCTTAACTATAAGCATGTTAAAGGCATGCATAGTTTTTCAGTAGTATAGGATGGGTATAGTAGAATGAAATTAGAAAAATTTGATAATTTAGTAGAGGCATTAAGCTCCTTGCCAAGCGTAGGAAAAAAGTCTGCTCAAAGATTTGCATATCATCTTGTGTTAAATGACACATGTAGTGCTATGAAAATCTCTAATGCTATAGAGAGTGCAGTCCTCTCTATAAGAAGCTGTGAGAGATGTGGTGGGCTAAGTGAGTATGAGATATGCAGTATATGTTTGGATGACCAAAGAGACAATACTAAGCTTTGTATCGTTGAGAGTGCTAAAGATTTGCTTATTTTGGAGGAGAACAATCTTTATAATGGAGTATATTTTGTGATTGATAGTTTAGAGGAGGAGTGCATACAGAAACTTAAAGTCATTGTAGATAGTGGAATCAGTGAGGTTATTTTCGCCTTAACTCCATCGCTTGCTAATGATGCAGTTATCATTTTTATAGAGGACAAGCTAAAAGATTTTGACTTAGAATTTACAAAGATAGCACAAGGAGTTCCAACAGGAGTAAGTCTTGAAAATGTAGATATGCTCTCTTTATCAAAAGCACTTAGTTTAAGAACGAGAGTCTAAAAGACCTCTCTCATAAGTGTTTCTATTTTGTTATCATCTAGCTTATTGTCAAAAAATAGGTTAAAGGCAAGTACACCTTGATATAAAAGCATATCAGATCCATCTTTACATGTAAGACTATTTTTTAAAGCCAGTTTTAAAAATGGTGTTTTTTTATTGTATATTACATCAAAGGCAAACTTTGATTCTCTCATAAGTTCTGATAGTAGACTTTTATCAAGAGGAAGTGAGTTGTCATTAAGCCCAGCTGAAGTAGTATTTACTATAAGATCATAACACTCTGGCTTAAACTCGTGCCAGCAATAAGCTTTGATAGAGTTTTTGTGAAAATATAAAAGTCTTTTTTTAGAACGATTTAGTACAGTTGTCTCTATATTTTTCTCTTTCAGGATTGTCGCAATTGCTTTTGCTGTTCCACCAGCCCCCAGTATTAGAACAGTTTTTATATCCCCAAAAGAGTCTATCGCTTTATAAAATCCAGGGGCGTCTGTATTGTATCCATGTATCTTATCTGCTTTTTTAACAAGCGTATTAACTGCCCCTATTTTTTTTGCAAACTCATCAAGCTTATCACATAGTTTGTAGGCGAACTCTTTATGAGGTACAGTTATATTTGCACCATCAAGATTTAAATATTTAAACTTCTCAATAATTAGTGAACCATCTTCGAGAAGAGTTTTTGTATAGCGACCATCAATACAAAATCCCTTTAGAGCTAGGGTGTGCATTTTTGGTGAGATCGAATGAGATACAGGATTTCCAAATATGCTAAATTGTTTCATTTAGGTCATCTAGTGAACTAGTCATAGCATCAAGTTTATTTGTTACTTCTTGATATTCAAGCTCAGGTACACTATCAGCTACTATACCAGCACCTGCTTGAAAAATTATTTTTTCATTGTCTAAGTAGGCAGTTCTTATCATAATTGCACTATCCATATTGCCATCAAATCCAAAGTAGCCTACAGCTCCAGTGTAAAAGCTTCTTTTAATTCCCTCAAACTCGCTTATAAGTTCCATCGCTCTTATCTTTGGGGTTCCCGTCATAGTTCCTGCTGTAAAAGTTGCTGCAAATAGGTCGAACATATCACTTTTTTTATCAAGTTTTCCACCAACATCACTCACAATATGCATTACATGTGAGTAACGCTCAACCCTCATCATATCACTTACATGTACACTGCCAACCTCTGCAACCTTTCCAACATCATTGCGTCCAAGATCTATAAGCATGAGGTGTTCAGCTCTCTCTTTCTCATCACTTAAAAGCTCCTTTTCATAACCCATGTCTTTCTCATAAGTATCACCTCTTTTTCTTGTTCCTGCTATCGGTCTTAAAGTTATGTGTCCATTTTTAAGACCAATCATTACCTCAGGAGAGCTTCCGGCTATTGAAAAGTTTTCAAAATTAAGTAAAAACATATATGGTGATGGATTTTTATTTCTCAGTATTCTATAGAAGCTTAGTTTGTCGATACTTGCAAATTGTGTAAATCTATTTGACATAAGAACTTGAAACACATCACCACTTCGTATCATCTCTTTTGAGCGTGCAACCATATCAAAGAAACTCTTTTTATTAAAAGCGAATGATCCCTTTGAGTCAACAATATTAGTTTTTTTAATTTTAATATAGTTATGAGGCTCTTTAAGTAGGTCCTCTATTGTGTCGAGTTGTGAAGCTAGGTTTTTTACAAAAGTATGAATAGTAAGAGTGTTTGATTTGTGAGAAAATGTACAGACAATCTTCGGCCTAATTAAGTCAATGTCTGGCATATCAATTTCACTTTTTAGGTTATCCATTTGAGATTTAAGTCGAGGTTCAAAAATCTTAACAGCATCATAACCAATATAACCTATAAAGCCATCTATAAAGCCAAGCCCATTCTCCTGCCCATATTTTTTATATTTATCAGTATTAAGCGATGCATATCTCTTTTTTAAATAATCAAACGGGCTCTCACCAAGAGGATGAGTGAGTCCATTTTCATCAATATGGATAGCTTTATTGTCTTTGTGAGTAATTCTTTCACGCACACCAATAAAAAGAAAACTAAAATTTCCCTCTTCGGAGCTTATGGCACTTTCAAATAAGAAAATCAATTCACCATCAAAATATTTTTTCAGTTTAGAGAAAATTGTAATTGGTGTGAGCTGATCAAACAGCATTTTTTTAGAGTAGAGCACTACTTTACTCTAAAGATAAATGCATCTTTCTTAATACTGGATTTTACTTTTTCTAACTCAACCCCTGCAACAGTGCTGTTAGCAAAAGGTCCTATCAATATTTTTGTAACTTTTTTGCCTTTTACATTTTTTGGCAGTAGTTTGTGTTCGTATCCTTTTGATGCTAGTTTAGCTAAAAACTTTTTATCAGGAGTCAGTCTTGTAGTTGCTCCGACTTGAATATAGATACCAGTTGTTGCTATATTGTCGCTTTTACTCTTAATTGGCGCAACTTTTTTAGGAAGGGGTGTTGGTTTTTGTACTACTAGCGGTATATCAATTTTTGGCAACTCTTTGATCTCTATTTTTTCAACAATTTTTTCTATATCTCCTGTCCTGTTCTCTTGCTTTTGTATCTCTTTGTCTTTTAAGCTTTTAACCATCTCTTCAAAACTCTCTTTTTTCTCCTCAACCTCAATGATAGGGATTTGCTTGAAAAGATTTTCATCTTTTTGTGGCTCAACAGTTTTTTCTATCGGTTGCGGAGGGAGTATAAGGTTTGTTCTATCGCTTGATGTATCAGGTTTATTTATAACTCTCATAGCGACTAAGACTACTAAAAATATAACTATCAAAAGTGCAACTATAATCAGTATCCGTTTTGCTTTTATAGACTTTATGCTATCCTTTTCTAAAATAATATCACTTAGTTCATTTCTATCTTCCATGTTGACCCTTTTTCTGTTTTGTAAGCATTATTCATACCATCTACATGTGCTTAGACCAAGAGGCTCCTCTCTCTTTATTGTATAGCTTGTATGGTAGTGCTAGTATGTTGAACTCTTTTGGTATATCTGGGTTTGGAAACATCTTCCACTCTCTTGGTAGCTTTTGGGCAAGTTTTGCAGATATCATTTTAGCTATCTGATAGGCCTCTTGTAGGGTTGTGTGCCCTTTGTGTATATAGACATGTAGATGACCATGAGTTTTACTCTCATAAGCAGTAAAGTTGATAAAACCCTCTTCTCTTAAAAGAAGTTGAGTTCTATGCCAAAACTTTTCTCTGTTTCTCCCATTGTAGTCTATGACAATATTTTCAACTTTATCTTTTGAGTTTATTAAAGAGTGAGCAACTGTAATTTCACCTTTTAAGTGTTGGTTGATAATAGAATTTGTTAATTTTTCATTAATTTTTTCATATTTATCAAAAAATAGACGCCCATTATGATTTCTTTTTTCTACTATTGAGTCTCTCTTAATCCAGTAGTGATCGCTTACTATTTTTATTAGTGAAGTATCAATGCTATTCATTTTAAATCTCCTTAGTAGGTTGCTCTATCATAGATAATAAAGTTGCTCGCTAGCTCTTTCATCTCTTTTTTTATCTCTACATGCAGTTTTTTATCATTGATGTTGTCTAGCACATCAGCAATTTTTCCTGCTATAATTTTAAACTCTTTTACTTTCATGCCTCGTGCAGTTAGGGCTGGACTGCCAATACGAATACCACTTGTTACAAAAGGGCTTCTATTTTCACCTGGAACGGTATTTTTGTTTATAGTAATTCCTGCATCTCCTAGAGCTTTGTCCGCGTCTTTTCCACTAAACTCTTTGCCAAGAAAACTAACTAGTATCAAGTGGTTATCGGTGCCACCACTAACTACATTGTACCCTCTTTCTATAAGAGTAGTGCTTAAGGCTCTTGCATTTGCTTTTACATCTTTTGCATACTCTTTCCATTGAGGCTTTAAATTCTCAGCAAATCCAACAGCTTTAGCAGCAATCACATGAACCAAAGGACCCCCTTGAATGCCTGGAAAAATTGCACTATTTACTTTTTTTGCTATATCTTCATCATTCGTCATGATGAGCCCACCTCTTGGACCTCTTAGGGTCTTATGAGTAGTAGTTGTAACTATATCACAATAAGGAAATGGGTCAGGGTGTTCACCAGCAGCCACAAGTCCAGCTATATGAGCGATGTCAGCAAAAAGATATGCACCAACTTCATCAGCTATCTCTTTGAACTTAGCAAAATCAATCTCTCTAGCATACGCACTTGCTCCACATATAATCATCTTAGGTTTTACGATATGAGCTATCTCTTTTACCCTATTATAGTTTATAACTCCATCCATCTCAACGCCATAAAAGAAGCTAGAGTATGTTTTGCCAGAGCTACTTACTTTTGACCCATGCGTTAGATGTCCTCCATGACTTAAATCCATACCAAGTATCTTGTCAAATGGTCTTAAAAGTGCTTGATAAACTCCTTGATTGGCTTGACTTCCTGAGTTTGGTTGAACATTTGCAAACTTGCATCCAAAAAGCTCACATGCTCTGTCAATTGCAATCTGCTCTATTCTATCAGCAAATTCACATCCACCATAGTATCTTTTGTTTGGATACCCTTCTGCATATTTATTGGTAAAGACACTTCCCATAGCTTCCATTACAGCAGGGTATGTGAAGTTTTCACTCGCTATCATCTCTAGGTGGTCAGTTTGTCTCTCTAGCTCACTTTGCATTAGTTCGTAAATCTCTGGGTCAATATTTTTTAAAATACTCATTAATTTTCATCCTTCTCTCTGTCGTCATATATTGGTTTCATAGCAGGGAACAGTATAACATCTCTTATGGATTGCTCATTTGTCAAAAGCATTGTTAGTCTATCGATTCCAAGTCCTTGTCCAGCTGTTGGAGGTAGACCGTAGCCCAAAGCTCTTACATAATCCTCATCCATCTCGTGAGCTTCATCATCTTTTGCATTTAGCTGAGTTTTGAATCTCTCATATTGCTCAATCGGGTCATTTAGCTCGTTGAATCCGTTGGCTATCTCTCGCCCCGCAATAAACAGCTCAAACCTCTCTGCAATATTTGGATTTTCGTCACTTCTTCTAGCTAGCGGACTTATCTCTATTGGGTAATCAATGATGTATGTAGGATCTATGAGTTTTTTTTCAACATATAGGTCAAATAGCTCCTCATATAGCCTGCCAAGATTAAGATTTTCATCCACTTCTTCACTCTTGCTTTTAAGATAAGCAATAGTCTTCTCTCTTGTTTTAAGAGCGTCATAGGGAACACCCCCAATCTCTACAAGCGAATCCCTATAAGATATTTTTTTAAATTTTTTAGAAAAATCTATCTCTATATCGCCGTAGGGAATTTTAGTAGGTAACTTTAGCTGTTTTAAAAGCACACTAAACATATCTTCAGTGAGTTTCATGAGATCATAGTATGTATGGTATGCCCAATAGAACTCTATCATTGTAAATTCAGGGTTATGAGTTAAGTCCATGCCCTCATTTCTAAAGTTTCTATTAATCTCAAAAATCGCTTCAAACCCACCAATAACCAACCTTTTTAGATATAGTTCAGGGGCAATTCTAAGATATCTATCAATCCCTAAAGCGTTATGATGAGTTACGAAAGGCTTTGCGTTAGCTCCACCTGCAATTGGGTGCATCATAGGAGTTTCAACCTCTAAAAAACCTCTCTCTTCAAAAAAATGTCTAATTGTACTTACAATTTTACTTCTTGTTTTAAAGGTCTCTTTTACTTTAGGGTTCATTATCATATCAAGATATCGTTTTCTGTAGCGAAGCTCTTTATCTGTTAGACCGTGAAATTTTTCTGGTAGTGGAGTTATTGATTTTGTAGCGAGTTCTAATATCTTTACATGTAGAGACAATTCGCCTGTTTTAGTTACAAATGGAAATCCTGTAGCACTTACTATATCACCAACTTCTATAAGTTTTTTAGCTGATTTGAACCAATCTTCTCCAATGCTCTCTTTACTAAAATATATCTGTAGGACACCTCTCTCATCCTCTATCTTCGCAAATGCAGCTTTCCCCATATGCCTTAGAAATTTAACTCTTCCAACGACTGTATTCTCTTTGTTTTCATCTCGTCTAGTTTCTGAGTTTTTTACATACTCATAGCACTTTTTAAACTCTTGTGTAGTTGAATCTTTTTTAATATTGTGAGTGTATGGATTTTTACCTAAATCTCTTAATACTTCTGCTTTTTCAACTCTTTGTCGCTCATATTGATTGTTAAATATCAAGCCTTATCCTATACTATTACTATTTGTTTTTTGGCATTTTTTGCATATGCCATAGAGCTGCATTAAGTGGCTTGTTAGCTTAAATCCATGTTTGTTTGCTATCTCTTCTTGTTTGTTTTCAATCTCATTATCTTCAAACTCTATAATCTCATCACATGATTTACATATCATATGATCATGGTGAGGTTTATTGCCTAACTCAAATTTTTTGCCAGATGAGCCAAAAGAGAGAGAGGTGACCATATCGGAATTCTCTAAAAGATTTAGCGTTCTGTATACCGTAGCAATTCCAACATTAAGCTTTGGATAACTCTTTTTTATCAACATGTAAAGGCTCTCAGGCGAAAAGTGTTCGTCATTGTTATACATTGTTTTTAGCACAACCTCTCTTTGTTTCGTAAACTTTAAACTGTTATGTTTTAAAATATCTTTAAATCTCACTAGTAGTGAATCATACTCCATGTTTTCTATATCTGCCATTTTACTCTCCTAAGCTCTTTTTTAAATCAGTTGCAATCTTTGTGCTGTCCATCTCAATGATATATCCGCCTACCTCTACAAAGATAGGATACATAAAACTTTTTTCCATAAACTTTGCACTCCTTGTTTTTATAAACTCAATATTTGACAAAGTTACCGCTAGAATTGAGAAGATTAAAAAGATTTTAGCACTCCCTACAGTAAAGCCAGCAAGCTTATCTATACCTCCTAAGCCACTCATTTTAATAAGACCTCCTAAGAGATGCCCCACAAGTAGACTAAGCATCCAAAAGAGCATTAAAACTGTGATAAAACCAACTAAATACAGAGTAGAATTACTATCAAACTGGTAGAGATTTTTGTCTATGAGCTCTCCTGCGTGTGTAGCAAATCTTGAAGCTATAAAGATACCCCCTATAATGCCTATAAGCCCAAATATCTCTTTTATAAAGCCATTTATTATCCCTTTTACGCCAAGTATGAAGATAAAAGAGAGAGAAATTATATCAAAAAAAGATATATTCTCCATATTAGCAACTTACCTTAAAACAGTTTTTTCCATTAGATTTTGCTTCATAAAGGGCATTATCCGCTTTTTCTATAAGCATTTCAGGAGTGTCGCCTTTTTTATAACAAGCAACTCCTGCACTAATTGTTAAGTGTATATTGTGTCCCTTATAGAGAAGCTTGCTCTGGCTAATCTCTTTTATAATTCTATCTACACTTTTTTTTACTGCCTCTAAAGTTGTACGATTCATAATAACAATAAACTCCTCACCGCCATATCTATATACTTTTATGCCTTCTCTTAAAGAGCTCTGAATTAGTTTTGTTAAAAATATAAGAGTCTTATCTCCAGCAACATGTCCAAAAGTATCATTTATTTTTTTAAAGTCATCGGCATCTATTATGACAAGGAACAGTTCAGCATCTTTATCTTTGAGGGCATTTAAAATCTCTCCAATATCTTTCGTGAAAACCCTTCTATTGTAAGCTTTTGTTAGAGGATCTATATGAGACTCTTTTTCAAGTCTCTCAATATCAAGTTTCAGTTTATTGATAGTCTCATCTGCACTTTTAAGTTCGCTTAAAATCTGTCCTTGAAAGGTATTGAAGGCATTTATTACTTTTTGTGTACTCACTCCATCGTAATTACTTTTTATATTTCCAATATCAATAAAGTTTTTATCAGAAATCTCCTTAAGGTTTATATTTGATTTTTCAAACTCTTGTAGGCTCAATTTTGCAATCTCAAAGGAGATGCCACTATTTGACTCCTCTTCTTGGGTTGCAGAAAAAAGATAGGAGTATTTTTTTGATAAATCTATTAGTGTAGAATCATTAGTTTTGGACAATTCATCCATAAAAGTATCACCATAATACTTTGGATAGAGAGGAATATTAAGATTCTTTAGCTTTTCAAAGGAGTTTTTGCCTATTGCTGATATTTTTTCTGAGATATTATTATTTCTTGCCATAATCAGTCAACCCTTAGAATTAAATTGTTCATTATCATATTGTTCATTATCATATAGTATCTAATTTTAGCTGTGATTAAATTAAAAATATTATTAATTTTTTATATAGTACTATATACCTATTGAGTTTATTAACTCTTGTGGCTGAGTAGAGAAGCGCAAAGCATCCTCTTTTGTTATATTGCCAGCCTTAAGGAACTTAATCATAGACTGTGTTTGAGTTATCATTCCTGTCTTTGATTGATTTAGTTGCATTTGAGAGTATATTTGATGAAGCTTATTCTCTCTTATAAGATTTGCAATAGCAGAGTTATTTATAAGTATCTCATGAATAGCAATACGACCACCCCTTTTTTTTGGAAGAAGACTTTGAGAAATTACAGCATATAAAGATGTTGCTAGCATGTTTCTTATTTGTACTTGTTCTGGTCCCTCAAAACTATCAACTATTCTATTGACTGTTTGAACTGCTGAGTTTGTATGGAGTGTACCAAAAACCAAGTGACCAGTCTCAGCCGCTGTTATAGCTGTACTTATGGTCTCTCTATCTCTCATCTCACCAACAAGTATGATGTCTGGATCTTCACGAAGAGAGTATTTTAGAGCATTTGCAAAGCTTTTTGTATCTTCCCCAACATTTCTATGTGAAAATAGTGATTTTTGATTTTCGTGAACAAACTCTACAGGGTCTTCTATGGTGATAATATGCCTATGCTCTGTGCGATTAACCTCATTGAGCATAGCCGCAAGAGTTGTTGATTTACCGCTACCTGTTGGACCTGTTACCAAAACAAGACCTTTCTCTCTTTTAGTGATATCTTTAAAGATGCCAGGACACTTTAGCTCCTCTAGTGAAGGGATATTTATCGGAATGATTCTAAAAGCAGCAGCGAGTTCACCATTCATGGTGTAGTAGTAGTTTGCACGAAATCGCCCAATATCTGGGAACATGATAGCAAAGTCAAGCTCCTTATTCTCCTCTATATCTTTTTTTTGTCTATCAGTAAGAAGAGTATAGCACATCTCTTCAATCTCTTTACCGTTTAGCTTATCCATATCAAGTGCTATTAGTTTGCCATCTATTCGGATTTGTGGCTCACTTCTGCTTACTAAATGCAGATCAGATGCTTTATACGCAACAATATTTTTTAACAATGCTTTTATACTAAGTGACATTTTATTTCTCCGTTATTCGATAATTTTTGGTACAATAAAAAAGTTATTTTGTGTTTTTGGAGCATTTTTCAATATAGTTTTTATTGTCTGCTGATTTACGCTTGGTGTGTCTTCTCTCATTGGAGTTCCGCCTTTTAATGTTGTAAAGGTTGCCCTCTCTTTGTCTAAATTTAGTTCATTTAGATTCTCAATAAACTCAACTATCTCTGTAAGTTGATTTATCATACCTTCTCTTTTGTTGCCATCAATCTCTAAAGAGGAGAGTTTTTCTAGTTTTTGCAACAGATTATTATCAATTTTCATATTTTTTAATCCCAATTTGTATTGTATTATAATTGAATTTTCTGAAAACTTGATAGTTAATCAGAAGATTCAATTGTATCATAAAAAGTCTTTTTTTATCTTTATTGTGATAATATACTAGCTTATTTACTTTAAAGGATATAGATTTGGCACTCAAAGAGAATATTGAAGCAATAAAGAGAGAGATAGGGGTTGAGGAGCAATTTTTAGAAGGCATGATAAAGAGTGAGCACTTCTACAAGAGGTATAAAGTGTATATACTAATCTCAGCTGTAGTAGCACTTTTTGCAATAGGCACTTATGTGACCATGGGCATACTTAAAGAGAATAGGCTAGAAATTTCAAATGATGCATATAATAGACTATTAAAAGACCCAAATGATATGGAATCAAAAGCAGTTTTAAAAGAGAACAATGAGAGGCTCTACTATTTTCTTAAATTTCAAAAAGCAACGCGTTCCGATGATATCACTCTTTTAGGTGAGCTGGCAAACTATAAAAAAGATCCAGTGATATCTGATCTAGCATCATATCAACTCTACAGCATACAGAGAAAAGAGAGTATAAAAAGTGAACTTTTGCCAGGTTTTATTGTGCTTAAGGAGGGCTACAAACTTTTAAAAGAGGGCAGGACGGAAGAGGCTAGGTTAAAGTTTGCTCAGATTGATTTAAACTCTCCTTTGAAAAACATATCTGATAATTTAGAGCACTATCATGGAGCCGAACTTAAATGAACATATTAATGTATCCAAAACTATTGATATTGGTTTTGACTCTATTGATTTTGGGTGGATGCGGAACAAAAAGGGAGAGTTTTGAGCCTCTATCTTCTTGGGGTAAGATTAGCTATGATGGTAGGCTTCCTTCGGCTATAATAGATGTTGCTAAAGAGGGAGCAACTTTAAAAAATGGTCAGATTATAACTAAAGAAGGACTTTTGAGCCTGAAATTACCTGAAGGATATACATTTTTGGGTGATTGGAATGGTAGATATTTGGCATCATCTAAGTGTGAAGATTTGATTATTGTAGATGAAAAGGGCGAGGTTTTGTATAGAAAGAAGTTTGATGTTTTGGTTGCATCAGCCTCTTTTAGGGAGAATATGTTGGCAGTTGTTTTAGGCGACAATAGTGTACAGTTGATAGATATTGAATCAGATAGTATACTTTTCCAAAAGAGTGGTGGTATGGTTTTTGCACACGACTCAAGGATTGCTACACCATATTTTTTGACCTCCTTACTAATTTTTCCAACACTTGACGGGAGGCTTCTTGTTTTTGACTTAAAAAAGAGTGAGCTGTTGAGAAATATTGTTGTAAAGAGTGAAAAGTTTTTCTCGAATGTAATTTTTTTGGATGTTCTAGAAGATAGACTAGTGGCTGCAACAAGGCAGCGCGTTGTCTCTATTAGTCCAAAATCTATAGAGTTTTTAGATGAAGATATTAGAGATGTGATTACATTGAACAATAGAGTGATAATTTTTACAAAAGATGGTAGGGTAATTTTAAGTAACGCAGATTTAAAAGTTCTTAAGTCAGAAAAATTTAAATTTGCAACATTTGTAGGGGCAAGTTATGCAGAGTCTGTCTATATTGTTGAGAGAGGCGGTTTTTTGATAGAGTTGGATTCTAAGTTAGCTTTGTCAAAAATTTACGAGTTACCTAGTAGTATAGAGTCGTCAGTTTTTATCACTAATGAAAAACTATTTTTTAAAGATAAATACTTTATACTTAGGGCTAGATAGAGTTGAAGGAGATTGTAGAGTATTTTTCACAAAAGAGTATTTTGTTTAAGTCTCTTAAGGAGATAGATAAGAGGCTTTTAAATAGTAGAAAAAAAATATGGATATTCTCCTCAACTGATACAAAACTAAACTATCACTCTATTTTTAGCATAGCTCAGAAAAGTAGATTTTTAGTTAAAAATGCAGTTGAGCTTGTTGAGATAGAGTACAGGTTGCAACAACTTGAAAATCATAATTTTAAATATAGGCACTTGATGATTGACGGTAAAATTTGCTCTAAAGCTACTAGTTATCTTAGAGAGAGAGGATGGAAGATTCATCATGATTTTATGTGATATTGGAAACTCAAATGTGGATTTTTTTCATGATGGAAAAGTTTGGTCACAAAGCTTAGAAGAGTTTAGCGAGTATAGACCCAAAGAGAAGGTTTATTATATTAGTGTTAATGACGCTGTAGGTTTTGGATTAGATAAGAGTTATCTGAATATAGAAGAGTGGTTTGATTTTGATACAATTTATCAAGGCATAGGTGTAGATAGAGTCGCAGCTTGCTATACTATAAGAAGTGGAATAGTGATTGATGCAGGAAGTGCTATTACGGTAGATGTGATGAGTGAAGGTCTTCACATGGGTGGCTATATACTTCCTGGTATAAACTCTTATGAGAGATGCTATGCAAAAATATCAAAAAAACTAGATAAGCGAATAAATCCAAATATATCACTTGATGCTCTACCTCAAAAAACTTCAGATGCTATATCTTATGGAGTTATCAAGCCACTACTAATGGTATTAGAGCATACATGTAGAGATAAAGCGGTCTATTTGACAGGTGGAGATGGAAAGTTTTTTTCAAAATTTTTTCAAAACTCTATGTATGATAGGTCATTGATATTTAGAGGAATGCTTAAGGCGATAAACAATAGGGGAAATTTATAATGTTAACAGTGGCTCTACCAAAAGGAAGGATTGCAAATGAAACTCTTGCAATATTTGAGAAGATTTTTAATAATTCATTTCTATTTGATGATAGAAAGTTGATTTTAGAAGCAGATAATTTCAGATTTTTGCTTGTTAGAAATCAAGATGTTCCAGCATATGTACTTCACCAGTCAGCTGATATCGGCGTTGTTGGCTTAGATGTTCTTGAGGAAAACAATCAAGACCTAGTAAGGCTTTTGGATCTTGGTATCGGAAAATGTAGAGTTTGTGTTGGCATAAGAGATATGGATGAGTTAGACTATAACTCACCAGAGATAAAAATAGCAACAAAAATGGTAAATATAACACAAAAGCACTTTTCAAAAAAAGCGATGGCAGTTGAAATCATCAAGCTTTATGGTTCAATTGAGCTCGCACCTTTGGTAGGTCTTTCAGATGCTATAGTTGATGTCGTTGAAACGGGAGCAACTATGAAGCAAAATGGCTTAAAAATTGTAGAGACCATTATGGAGTCATCAGCTTACCTAATAGCAAATAAAAACAGTTTTATTGAAAAGAAAGATGAGATAAGCTCTCTTTATAGAAAGATTTCTAATAGTGCGGTAATTTAATAGACCTCCATTACTTTAGAAATCACACGGCTAAGCTCAGCTTCTCTTAAGGGTTTTACCAAAAAATCAAAAGCACCATGATTTAGTGCTTCTCGTTTTTTAGTTTCGTCCGTTGTCAATACAATAACTGGTATTTTATTTAAATTTGGCATTAACTCTAGGTTATATAAAAATTCAATCCCATCCATAATAGGCATCTTTATATCTAATAGTATCAAATCTACATCACTCTGTTCTTTTAGTAGATTTAGCGCTTCTAGTCCATTTTTCACTTCAATTACTTCCCTTATGGAGCTATTTTTTTTAAGCATCGAGCTGAGTAGCTTTAGATTTATAAAGTCATCATCAACAGCCAGTATTTTTATCTGTTTTTGCATCTATTTTTCCTCATTATATATACTCTCTTACTAAATCTTCAAGACTTTTTTTACTAATTGTATTTGTAACTACATTTGCAAAGAGCATTTTGTCTTGCTCATCAATCTCTCCTATAGGGTCAACAAACATGATAGTTGGAGTTTTGTCAACCACTTCTGTCATCTCACTTAGAGATATTGAAGGAATTTCTTTATCAAGGAGCACTAGTCCATAAGAACTCTCTTCTAGTTTCAACCTTAACTCCTCAATAGACTTTACACTATCAACAGAGTCGTAAAGTTTTGATAAAATACTAGAGAAGATTTTTGTTTCAATTGGACTTTTTTTGTAGATTACAATATCTCTTTTCTGGATTTTAGCTTCATGACTATCCTCTTCGCTAGGCAGTATACTAAATATCTCTTTTTCGGTAATATCCTCAATTGCAATAGTA
>CAZXOZ010000002.1:27922-45179 GCA_964642805.1 uncultured Sulfurospirillum sp.
TCATCAGCAACAATAGTATCATCAGCAACAATAGTATCATCAGCAACAATAGTATCATCAGCAACAATAGTATTTTCAATATCTTCCAAGGTCTCCTCAGTTACAACCTTCTTTTGATAAACACTGCTCTCTTCTCGCACTATTTTGTCTTGTAGAAACATGTTAAGGACACTTAAAATACTCTCTTTTTTTATAGGCTTCGTCACATACTCATCAAGCCCCTCTTTCATAAATCTCTCTCTGTCTCCCTTAAGTGCATTTGCAGTGACTGCGATAATAGGAATGTGGGGAAGATTGTTCTCTTTTTCAAATTTAAGTATTTCATGAGTTGCTTCAACACCATCCATAACTGGCATAGCAATGTCCATAAAAATTGCATCATACTTGTTTCTCATTCTCTCTTCAAGTGCGATTTTTCCATTATGTGCTATAGTTACGCTTAAGCCTAGCCCCTCTAGCGTTCTTCTAATCAGTTTTTGGTTTATCTCATTGTCTTCAGCAACTAGAACATCCGCATTAAATTTTTTACCAAATAGAAGTTTGGTGGATTTTTTCTCTATTTTTGGCTCCTCTTGCATAGGAGCTTCTTGGGTTTTTGGAAGAAGTTTTCTATTTTGCTCTAGAACTTTTACAAGTTTTGTTACATTGACTGGTTCGTATATTGGTGTAATATACTTTGTATTAAACTCATCAAATCTGCTTTGGTAAGAAGCTTTTAGTATTAAAATCATAGGAAGCCTAATTTTTTTATACTCTTCTAATTCTCTATCATCAAGAAAATCAAAATCTGCAATAATTAAGTTTATGTCAGATTTATATATAAGATTTTTAAGCCCAGAGAATTCATCATAATACTTTACATTTGAACCAAAGTAGTTAAAGTAATCATATACAAACTCAGCATGATCTTTTCCCTCTTTTTCACTTGTTAAAATAGCACAATTATAGTCACTAAATCTATTTTGGAATTCAGCATCACTAGAAGGTGACTCCTCAAGCTCAACAATAAAGTAAAATTTGCTACCTTCACCCTCAACACTATCAACTTTAAGTTCACCCCCCATAAGAGAGATATATTTTGATGATATTGTTAGACCAAGCCCTGTTCCGCCATATTTTCTAGTTATAGTAGAATCTGCTTGGCTAAATGCATTAAAGATATCTATTTTTTTGTCTTCACTGATGCCTATACCAGAGTCTTGAATGCTAAAAAGAACCCTTGCTTTACCCGTTGGTGCATTCTCTATTCTTCTTATCTCTGCTGTAATATGTCCATTGACAGGAGTAAACTTAACAGCATTACTCATTAGGTTGATTATAACTTCATTGATTTTAATCGAGTCACCTAAGAGGTAGTTATTTAGACTTGGATCAATAAAGAAAGAGAGGTGGATATTTTTTTCTGCTGCTTTTGGACCATAGACTTCTATTGCACTTTCAAACTCCTTGAGTGGAGAGAAAAGAATTTCATCTATCTCCGTCTTATTGCTCTCGACTTTTGAGAGGTCGAGTATGTTGTTGATAATTTCAAGTAGATTTTCTGAGCTTTTTTCAATAACATCAACAAACTCTCGTTTTTCATCGTCAAGGTCTGTATTTTTTAAAAGTTCAGTAAAGCCAATAATACCATTTAGAGGAGTTCTGACTTCATGAGACATGTTCGCAAGAAAGATACTTTTTGCTGCACTAGCTTCTTCAGCAGTTGCTTTTTCTTTTGCAATACTTTCAATAGCTTGATCGATAATGCCATATGCTGATTCTACACCTTTTGTAGTGCTCAAGTCGACGCTCTCTTTAGTTTCGGCTAACTCCCCTACTTTTTTAAAGATATTTTCTAGTCCTCTTACGCTATTTTTTAACTGCTTAGCTAATATAATTCCAACAAACATTAGAATAAGCGATACAATCCACATTCCACTCGCACCAATAAGCTGTCCAATAGTTTCATTATAGTAGATTTCCATCTCTTCTTTGAGGCTCACTTTGATGGTATTTGCTGAACTACTTAATAGGTTAATTTTTTTTGTCATTAAATTAAACCATAGGGTAGGATCTATTAGGTATTCTCCACTTTGAACTGCTAAAATTAACTCGGCTCTTGCTTGTTTGACATTATCAGATATTTTTTTATTCTCTTTTTTGTTATTGCTTCCACTTATTTTTGACTTTGCGATACCCTCATGTAGTGCACTGTAACTAAAAGTATTTGATTTGCTAAATATATTAATCCAAATATCCAAATCTTGATCGCTAAAAGGAATATATTGGCTAAGTATCTTAGAGATAAAGCCTCTCTCTTGACCAATAAATTCCATATCTCTATATAGAGACACAAGAGATGAGCTTAGATTAGAAACTTTTGAATTTACAGCTATTTCACTTAGCGTTTGTAGCTCTAAAAGTATTTGAGCATTTATTTGTGAATAGTAGTCAAAAAAGATTCTATTAAAGTCAATATTATTAAGAGAGTCTATTTTTTCTCTCACCTGCGTTATTTGGTTTAGTAGTCCAATAGTTTTTTTAATTCTAAAGCTAACTTCTTGTGTTTTATAGAAGTTATGAAGCTCTTTCATTTTAGCATTAACAACTGCTCTTTGTTTTGCAAGAGTCTCTTTGGCAATTTCCCCATTACTTGCAATAAATGTTGCACTTAGCCCTCTCTCTTTTGCTATCTCAATTGATAGGTTATTTAAAACCTCTGTTGAGTGCAGTTTGTTTTCAAAATTAACCATTTTACTATACTGTCCATACGAGATGTAGAGAAAAAATGTTGAGAATAGAAATAGGATAATTAAGGGATATTGACTTATTAGTCTTAGAGTCGATTGGGTTTCAAGTTTCATTTTAAATCCTCTTTAAATTTTAAAACAATTTTTTCAAATTTTTCTAGTTCACTCTTTTTTAATTCAACATCTGCTGCAGTAAAGATATTTGTAAGAGCATTTGAGAGCTGATGCATGTGAAGAGCGTCTGATATGCCTTTTAACTTATAAATGCAACTTTTTAGAGCTACTTCATCACCTTTTTCAAGCGAAGCTTTAATGATGGGAGTAGTTTTGTCTATCTCATCTAAATAGTTAGTTATAAACTCTCCAACTAGTGATATATCTAATCCTAGCTCACCCACACAATTTGCCAAGTCAAAATCTATAACTATCTCTTTATTGCTCAAACCCGCTTCATTAAAATTTTTTAACAATGGCACTATTTCTTCTTTTTTGCTCTCTTGAGTGTCGATGTCAATTTTTAGTTTAAGTGTAGGTTCTTCTGTTGTATTTTGTTTTTTATTGTCAAAATCAACCGCTTCATTCTTTGTATAATCCTCTTCAAATGATATCTCTGTAGCCTTCTCTTCTTTTTTAAAAACTTCTACATCAGAAGTGGTGTTTTCAAAAATTTGTGAAGTTTGTGCTTGAGGTGCAAATGTTGATTTAGTAAAAGATGACCCATTTTGTAAACCACTATTTTGGGATTTTTTGTTTTCAAACTCTACCGAGTAGTAGAGACTATCTTCATCTCGTTTTGGAGAGTAGAGAAAAAGCTCTTTTATCCTTAATGGTATCTCTACCTCATTGCCCGTTTTTAGTCTAATAATAGCACTTTTTTTAGGAGTTCCACTATGCAAAGCATAATCAATCCATGAAAAATTTTTAAACTTGCAGATATATCCTGGTCTGTTTACAAAAAGATCAGCAACATCGCTGTGAAAATATCTAAACTCATCTAAATCCTCGTAACCCAAAAAAGACAACTCATCCTTTCCAATACCAAGAAAATCGCCACTTTTACTATAAAGTATCATGCCCCACCCCATCTTTGAAAAAGTTAATATACCCAATTTTTGCTTAAAGTTGACCTATTTGTTTAAAAATCTATATAGATTATTACTATTTTTTTCACCAACTACTCTCTTTAACTCATCTGCGCTAGCGAGGTCTATATTTTTGAAAGTTCCAAAGTAGGAGATTAGTTTTTTTATAGTCGCATCTCCAATACCCTTCACTCTAAGCAAATCAACCTCCATGTCGAAAGAGAGCTTTCTTTTTCTGTGGGTAGTGATAGCAAATCTATGTGCTTCGTCTCTTAGTTTTTGTATAAACTGGAGTCTTTTATCTGCCACGGAAAGTTTAAAGCTATACTTTAGTGAGTAAATAGTATCGTTCGCTTTTGATTTCATACGCACAGCCTTTGCATCTCTCTTCTCTTTGGCTATTGCCAAGAGATCTATCTGTTGGTCTTGCTCTTTGAGTAGTTTTTGTGCTAGTTTTAAGAGTGTCTCGCCACCATCGAGAATCCATAAGTCAGGAGGAGAGTCTTTTTTGAAGTTTTTTATTCTTCTGCTTAAAAGCTCTCGCATTTGCCCATACTCATCTATACATGTTAGATTAAATACTCTGTAGTCTGCTTTTATAAAACTATCTTCATATGTTACCATACAACCAACAGGAGAGTCGCCACTAGTGTGAGAGTTATCAAAAACCTCTACTCTATATGGATTTTTTTTAAGATTAAAAAGCTCTTTTATCTCTTTGAGTATAGAGTCACTGTTTCTGTTTTGATACTGCTTTAGATACTCTCTTGCATTCTCTTTTGCAATATTGATAAGTTTTAGCTTATTGCCTCTTTTTGGTACAGTAATAGAGATTTTCTTATTATATTTGTACTCTAAAAGATTTTTTACATCATCCCTATCCTCAAACTCATCCCCAACTAAAATAATTGGGCTAACTAGCTTTGTCTTTTCATTGTAAAACTGAATTAGTGCCCTTTTGTAGAGCTCTTCTGTCTCATACCCGTTTGAATTTTTAACAATGTTGTGGATAGTGGAAACAACCTTTCCATCTCTAATAAAAAGCCTTACTATTGAAGCGATACTCTCAATTATCTCTATCGCAAAAAGATCAAAATTCTCTATTTTTGCAAGGTCTAGGTGTATCACATGTAGAGAGTTTTTTATAGACTTTTGCATATCACGAAGAGTAGCCGCCTCTTCAAAATTTAGCTTTTGCGATGCTTCTATCATCTTAGCTTCAACTCTAGCTTTAAGTTTTTTTCTATCCAAAAGGAGCTGCGTTGCCTCTGAGACTATAGTGGCATACTCCCGCTTTGTAATCTTTCCAATGCAAGGAGCTAGGCACCGATCTATCTGATAAAAAAGACACCCCTTTTTCTCTTTAAGACAGCTCTTTTTTTGCACCAATTTACATGTAAGATAGAGAGCATTTAGTATATCATTTGCAGAGCTTGAGAATGGACCGTAGTATTTTATGGTTTTTTTCTTATCTATCTTTCTAACTATCTCAAATCTTGGAAAATCTTCTGACATATCAATGGCGATATATGGGTATGTTTTGTCATCTCTTAAGAGTATATTATACTTTGGTTTTAACTCCTTGATAAGCGAGTTTTCCAATATAAGAGCGTCATACTCATTGGGAGAGACTATAAATTCTAGGCTATAAGCCTCATTTATCATCTTTTGTATTCTCCGACTCAGTCTATTTGCTGGTTGTAGAGATGGGTTGAATTTAAAGTAGCTTTGCACTCTATTTTTTAATATTTTAGCTTTTCCAATATATAGAAGTTTTCTGTTTTTATCATAAAATTTATATACTCCTGCACTTTGAGGCAGATTTTTTAACTCTCTTTCAAGCACCTAATTTCCTCTCTTATCTTCTCGAATACATCATGTAGTTTTTTATCTTTTGTACTATTTTCAAACTTGCCGTTTGAGCGTTCTTTATAGGGTATAGTCGTATTTTTTAGAGTTTCATGTTTTGGAGCTTTTCTGTTTGTTACAAATGCGATTAACTTTTTCATATTGATACATTTGCAGTTTGGATGAGAGTTTTCTATCTGGTTTAATATACCTTTTATCAAATTGCGTTTATAATTAAACTCCATTTTTGCACTTGGATGTTTTAGCACAAAAAAGAGTATATCGTTTTTAGTGTAGAAAAATTTTACAAAATTTGATATAGAGTTAGGAAGAAGTTTGATAAGTATCTCAAAACACTCCTCTTGCTCTAAAGTCTTTAAAGAGGGAGTTTTTTTAAGATGAGAAATTATAGTATAAGAGTCTTTCATGTTCTAATTATAGCATTTATTGTCTCGGTTTTTGCAGGTTGTGGCTACAAGGGAGCACCGCAGTATAAAGATAATCAAAAAAGCAGCATAGTTGAAAACTAAATTCGATATACTCATTGTTGGTTCAGGTGTAGCTGGTCTCAACACGGCTCTACATATTCCACGAGAGATGGATGTTTTGGTTTTAAGCAAAGATTATGCTTGGGAGTGTAACACTTTTTTCGCACAAGGTGGCATAGCGGTTGCTTCAGACGAAGATGATATTTCCGTACATGTAGAGGATACCTTGAGTGCAGGAGATGGGCATTGTGATAGAGATGCTGTAGAGCTTATGTGTAGTGAAGGTCCAAGAGCAGTTAAAGATTTAATTGACTCTGGGTTTGAATTTGATAGAGATGAGCATGGGAATCTGCTCTACACTAAAGAGGCAGCTCATAGTAGGAACAGAATTCTACATGCAGGCGGGGATGCGACTGGGCGAGACCTGCATCTTTTTTTAATGCAATCTTTAAAGTCCCCAATTCTCTATAACACTCAAGTAGTAGATCTTCTTGTTAAAGATGGTGTATGTTATGGGGTTGAGGTATTTCATGATAATAGGGTATTTAATATCTATGCAAAAAAGATAGTTATCGCTAGTGGGGGTGTAGGCTCGCTCTATAAGTATCATACTAACTCAAGAACTATAAGTGCAGATATGCATGGTATTTGTTATGAACATGGAATTGAGATAATTGATATGGAGATGATGCAGTTTCATCCAACTGTTTATGTTAAGAGTAGCTGGGTAAGAAAACAGCTCTTAAGTGAAGCTTTGCGTGGAGAGGGCGCTAAAATCGTAGATGAGGATGGTAGAAGATTTCTGTTTGATTATGACAAAAGAGGAGAGTTGAGCCCTAGAAATATCGTATCTGAAGCACTCTATGAGTACAAGAAAAAGAGTGGCAAAGATATATATTTGGATGTAAGTAGCTTTAAAAAAGAGCATTTTGCAAAAAGGTTTCCTTCAATATACTTTAATATGAAAAATCTTGGATTTAATCTACCGCAAGAGAGAATTCCAATCTCACCAGCATTTCACTATGCCATAGGTGGAGTAAAGAGCGATATAGATGGTAAAATAGATACCCTAGAAGATATTTATTTTGTAGGAGAAGTCGCGTCTATAGGCGTACATGGTGCGAACAGACTAGCTAGTAACTCACTCTTAGAGGGGCTAGTATTTTCAAAAAGAGTAGCAAGTGATATTGTTAAAACTTTTACATGTGAGAAAAAAGGTATACTCTTTAAAAGAGAGAGGAGCGTACTTGCTAAAAAAGGCGATAAAAAACTCAAAAATGAACTAAGAAGTCTTATGTGGCAGAGTGCTGGTATAGTAAGATATAAAGAGAGTTTACAAAAAGCACTAAGCAGGGTTGAGGAGATGCTAGAGCTACCAACAGGAAGGCTGATTAGATTGCGTTTACTCACCTCTAAGGGAATCATAAAAAGTGCATTAAAAAGAGAGCAGTCTTTAGGGGCTCACTATATTAAGGATAAAGATAGATGAAAAAAGTTCCAATAGTAGTTTTAGATTTTGGGTCACAATATACACAATTAATTGCTAGAAAATTAAGAGAGAGCGGTGTCTATTGTGAGATAGTACCGTATCGCCAAAGCATAGAAGATATAAAAAAAAGAGCTCCTAAGGGAGTTATACTAAGCGGTGGACCAGCTTCGGTTTATGCTGAAAATGCTTATTACCCTGATAGTAAAATCTACTCTTTAGGAGTGCCTATATTGGGTATTTGCTATGGCATGCAGCTTATAAATCAGCATTTTGGCGGGAGTGTAGTTCCAGCTGAGCATCAAGAGTACGGAAAGGCTGAACTTAATTTCAGTAGCAATCATAAGATTTTTATAGATACAAAGTGTGGTCAAGTTGTTTGGATGAGCCATGGCGATAAGATAGAGACTCTAGCAAAAGGGTTTGAGAAGATAGGCTTTAGTGATAACTCTCCTTATGCTGCTGTTGCGGATGAAAAGAGGGGCATTTATGCATTTCAGTTTCACCCTGAAGTCTATCATACACAGATGGGAGCAAAGCTTCTTAAGAATTTTGCAAAGCATATATGTGGATGTGAAAGCACTTGGAATATGGGCTCATTTGCAAAGCACAAGATAGAGACAATTCGTAATCAAGTTGAAGATAAAAAAGTTCTTTGTGCTGTTAGTGGTGGTGTTGATAGCTCCGTTGTTGCAGCACTTTTAAATGAGGCTATAGGCGATAAGCTTGTTTGTGTTTTTGTAGATAATGGACTTCTTCGTGCAGATGAAGCCAGACAAGTTGAGGCAATGTTTAAAACAAGACTTAAAATTAATCTTACAACAGTTGATGCGAGCGAAGAGTTTTTAGCAAATCTAAAAGGTGTAACTGACCCAGAGAGAAAGAGAAAGATAATTGGAGAGACATTTATAAAAGTGTTTGAAAGGGAGGCAAAGAAATATGACAATATTGAGTTTTTAGCTCAAGGCACACTTTATACTGATGTCATAGAGTCAGTTTCAGTAAAAGGACCATCTAAGACAATCAAATCTCATCATAATGTAGGAGGGCTTCCTGCTTGGATGAGATTTGAGCTTGTTGAGCCACTTAATGAGATATTTAAAGATGAGGTTAGAAAGCTTGGAGCTGAGCTTGGACTTCCAAAAGATATGCTAGCTCGTCACCCTTTTCCAGGGCCTGGACTTGGCATCAGGATAATGGGCGAGGTTAATAGTGAGGATTTAGAGATACTTCGTAGGGCTGATGTGATTATGCTTGAAGAGCTTCATGCAACTGGGTATTATGCTAAGACTTGGCAGGCATTTACAGTGCTTCTAAATGTCAAGAGTGTTGGTGTTATGGGCGACAATAGGACTTATGAAAATACAGCTTGTATTCGCATAGTTGAGGCGACTGATGGCATGACAGCAACTTTTGCTCACATTCCCCATCACATACTTGAAAATATCAGCACAAGAGTGATAAACGAAGTTAACGGTATAAATAGAGTAGTTTATGACATAAGCTCCAAGCCTCCAGCAACCATAGAGTGGGAGTAGGGTTTTGAGCATCTATCTTCTTGGTGAAAGCTTTTACCAAGGAGTGGTGAATCTACCCCAGATTGAGGTTACATGTAGAGATATTGAGCTTGATTTGTCCCCCTATAATGCTCTTGTATTTAGTTCAAAAAATGGCGTAAAAGCGATAAACAGTATTAATAAAAAATGGCGAAAAATTCCCTCTTATGCTATAGGAGAGTCAACTGCAAATGAGATAAGAAAACTAGGTGGAGTTGTAGAGTTTACAGCTAGTAGCTCCTATGGAGATAGTTTTGCAAAAGAGCTTGTTGAGAGATTGATAGGTAGGAATTGCTTGTTTTTAAGAGCAAAAACAGTCGTAACAAATTTGGAGCAAATACTTAAAAATAGTGGGGTCAATATAGAATCAAAAGTTGTTTATGAGACTACATGTAAAGAGCAAACATCTCTACATGTAAACCAAGAGAGAGTTATTTTTATATTTACCTCGCCATCAACCGTGGAGTGCTTTTTTAAAAATCATAAGTGGTGCGATGAGTTTAGGGCGGTTTGTATTGGTGAAGTGACTGCCAAAGCACTACCAGATGGTATAGTTTCAAGTATTTCAAAAACGCAAACTATTCAATCCTGTATTGAGCTTGCTAAAACAATTATTAAGCAAAATTAGTATATAATCTTTTATGCCTGAGTGAAGCGACAACCGTATAATGAGGGTCCAACAGATAGTATTTGTGGGATGCGTACCTTCTTGGTGCGATCGTGGTTTCGTTTGAGCTTTGAAAAAAGCGAGAAATTGCAACCTAAAGAGAGGGTCAATCCTACACCGTTGGCTTTATATGGGCCTAACGCGTAACGGAACGCCCACTCGGGTCTTTTTATTTGGAGATTTGATGAATATATTGATTATTGGTAGTGGTGGGCGTGAGTATTCGATGGGTCTTGCATTGAGTAGAGATAAAGAGGTAGGTAAGCTATATTTTGCTCCAGGAAATGGAGCTACATGTAGGTTTGGCAAAAATATACCGATTAAAGATTTTGAGAGTTTAGCGACTTTTGCTAAGGAAAAAAATATAGAGCTGACTATAGTTGGTCCTGAAGCTCCTTTGGTTGATGGCATAGTTGATGTTTTCAAATCACATAAACTAAATATTTTTGGCTCCTCAAAAGAGGCTTCGCAGCTTGAAGGCTCGAAAATATTTATGAAAAACTTTCTAAAAAGAAACTCTATTCCAACAGCAGACTATATTGAGACAACTGACATAAAAAAAGCGAACAATTTTATAGACAAACTTCAAATCCCAATTGTAGTAAAAGCAGACGGACTTTGTGCAGGAAAAGGTGTTATAATCGCAACTTCACATGAAGAGGCAAAGAGAGCTGCGGCAGATATGCTAAGTGGCAAGAGTTTTGGAGATGCAGGAACCTCGATAGTAGTAGAGGAGTTTTTAGATGGGTATGAGCTATCTGTCTTTGCGATTTGTGATGGAGAGGACTACAGAATACTTCCAGCAGCCCAAGACCACAAGAGGCTACTTGATGGTGACAAAGGACCAAATACAGGAGGCATGGGAGCCTATGCTCCAACACCTCTTATAGATGATGAACTCTATACAAAGATAAATGAGATTGTAGTTGAGCCGACTCTAAAAGGTATGAGAGATGAGGGGTATCCTTTTGAGGGTGTACTTTTTATGGGGATTATGGTTGTTGATGGAGAGCCGATAGTTTTGGAATACAATGTTCGATTTGGTGATCCAGAGTGTGAGATACTTCTGCCGCTTATAAAATCGTCTGTGAGCGAGCTTTTTTACAAAGCAGCGACTAAGGATTTAAAAAATTTACATATAGAGTTGAGTGAAGAGTATGCGGTTTGTGTAGTTATGGCGAGTGAGTACTATCCATACAAGAGTTCAAAGCCTGCAGAGATTATTGTAGATAAGTCTGTTGATACTGAGGTAGAGAAGAGTACTCACATAGTCTATGCTGGCGTAACACTTGAGGATGATAAGCTCTATGCAACTGGAGGAAGAGTACTTCTTTGTGTTGGACTTGGAAGTAGTATCAAAGAGGCAAGGAGTCGTGCTTATGCGAGGTGTGGAGATATACACTTTGTTGGCAAAAAATTTAGATCTGACATAGCTTATCAAGCATTAAGGACCAAATAGTAATGACACAAGAAGAGATAGTAGATAAGTTTGATAGAGAGAACATCACTTTAGCCCCATTTTTAAGAAGATTTTTTGCATATTTTATAGATGAAATACTTGTATCTTTACTATTTGTAGTGATCTATCTAGGCTCAATTGAAGAGACCAAAAGTTTTGAAGAGATGAAAGAGATGATAAATAGTCTAGTTATCTATATTATTATTTTAAAAGTAACATATCAGACATTTTTTGTTTGGATGTATGGTGCAACTCTAGGTAAGATTTTTATGAAGATAAGAGTGATTTCAGTCAGTAGCGTAGAAAACCCAGAACTACTCCACTCTTTTAATAGAGCAATTGTAAGAATTCTAAGCGAGGCTATCTTCTATCTAGGATTTATCTGGGCATTTATGAATCCAAAAAGAGAGACTTGGCATGACAAGGCTGGTAGAACATTGGTAGTGAATGTTTTTTAGGCTACTATTATTTCTATTTTTTATTGTAGTCCTATCAAAAGCACAAACACAAAGAGTAGAGATTTTAGCAAAACATGTAAGCAAAGATGGAGCTATTGTTCATGCTAAAGGTAGCGTAGTTTTATATAGTGATAGATATATAATAACTGCAGACGAAGCATACTACAATCAAAGTACAGGTGATTTGGAGCTTGTTGGCAATATAACTATGATGGAAGGCGTATCGTTTTCTACTAGAAGTGGATATGCTAAACTAAATATAAAAGATGATAGCGGTAATTTAGAGCCCATGTTCGCATTTGCTAGTGAGTCCAATATATGGCTTAAATGCGATAATGCAGAGTTTGATTCAAGATACTACATGACAAAAAAATCAATTCTTTCTAGTTGCGATGTTCAGAATCCTGACTGGAAAATTGGATTTACCACAGGAAAGTATGATAGGCAAGAGCAGTTCTTTCATGCATATAACACTTTTTTCTATATAGCCGATACCCCAGTATTTTATCTTCCATATTTTGCTTTTTCTACAGATAAAACAAGAAGAACAGGTCTCTTGCGTCCAAAGATTTCATATAGAAACAGTGAGGGTCTCTACTTTATGCAGCCAATCTACTTTGCTCCACAGGTTAATTGGGATTTTCAGCTCAATCCTCAGATAAGAACGGATCGTGGCTTAGGAGTTCATGGTAGGTTTCGTTTTGTGGACTCTCTTTACTCATCTGGTGAGATTTTCATTGGAACCTTTGAAGAGAAAAGAGAGTATATGTACGAGAATGATTTAAAGCATAGTAGGCACTATGGATATAGAATCAAATATGATAGAAGTAGGCTCTTTAGCGACTATTTTAAAAAAAATGCTCAAGATGGTCTATGGATTGATTTTAACTACTTAAACAGTATAGACTATCTCAATACTGTTGATGATACTCGTAAAAGTTACGACTCTCTAGTTCAATCTACACTTAACTACTATTTAAGGAGAGATTTAGACTATTTAGGACTCTATGCAAAGTACTTTATAGACACATCGAAAGAGTCAAATGACGATACTATTCAAGAGCTTCCAGCTTTGCATTATCATAGATTTACAAATAGTATATTTACTGATAGCATATTTTACTCTATTGATTATCAAACTATAAACCTTACTAGCAAAGATAGTTTAGAGGCAACTACTCATCAGATAAATGCACCGATAGCTATCCACTTTCCACTACTAGACGATTTTTTGCATTTTAAGATGAGTGCAAATTTTTATCTTGCTAGGGTTGATTATGAAGAGGGTGTAAATAGAGGTGGTGGACATGTAGCTCAAAATTTTTATAGATTCTCACTCTATTCAGAACTAGCAAACTCTTATGAGGATTTTTTTCATACTTTCTATCTAGGTATTGACTATACAACCCAAGGATTTAGTAGAAAGAATAGTGGTTTTAAAGAGGTTGAGGATGATACTGATTTAGATGAGTTTGATTCACTACTTCTCAATGTCAAAGAGAGTGCATCTTTTAAGCTTGTAGAGTTCTTCTATAGTAAAGATGGCAAAAAACTTGTAAGTCACAATCTAAGGCAGACAATTCTTATGGGTGATTTAGCCAAAGATGAGTACATGTATCAAGATTTGAGCAATAGTGTACATTTGCATCTCAATAAGAACTTGACACTTGCCAATCTTTTAAACTACTCACATGAATTCTCAAGACTTTCTAGATTTCAAACATCTCTAAACTGGAAGCTAGATGAGTACAGTACAAGCTTTATTCATACTTATCAAAAAGACAGAAAGAGCAAAATAGACAATTATCTTACTCTCTCTATTGACACGAGTTATATAAAAAACTATAATCTATTTGCCGATACAAATTATGATATTGAAAATGATTTTTTTAAGTCTTGGCAGGTTGGGTGGACTATGAGTAAAAAGTGTTGGGATTATCGCATAGCCTATAGAGAGGAGATAGAGCCAAATAGCTCTGCAGAGGGCTCAACAAATAAAAGAGGTGTCTATTTGACATTTAATCTATATCCATTAGGTTCAGTAAAATATGATTTTGTAAAAGAGAGTGAATGAGGTGAATAGTGCAAGAAAATAAGCCTGTATTTGAAAATAGAGCGGATGCAACCACTAAGATTTTAGATATTCTACCAAGAGATAAGATAATAGAAAAAAGCTCTTTGATAGTTTGTATTTCAACTCAGGCTATACCTATAGCCAATATGATTGCTACTAGATTAAGCTTAAATTATGATC
Source organism: uncultured Sulfurospirillum sp. (assembly GCA_964642805.1). GTDB lineage: Bacteria > Campylobacterota > Campylobacteria > Campylobacterales > Sulfurospirillaceae > Sulfurospirillum_A. The sequence goes on from CAZXOZ010000002.1 coordinate 41,950, forward strand.
TGCTTTTTAGTGAGCCAATATGTGCACCAAATAACAAAGATTGCATTATTGGTATGGTGAGCGAAACGCAAGAGATAGTTCTGCATAGAGAGTTAGTAGATTCTTTTGAAATAAGTTTAGATTTTATATATGCAGAGGCACATAGGAGATATGAAGAGAGTATATTGCCAAAAGTTTATAAGTACAGAAAAGGAGATTTAATAAGCTCTTTAGATCAAAAAAATATTTTGCTAGTTGATGATGGAAGTGAGACAGGGATGACCATCATGTCAGCTATTAAGACCGTTATGAAAAGTGGCGCTAGATCGGTAGTATATGCTACTCCAATACTTTCAACAGATGTTGCAAGACTGCTAGAGCCAGTAACTGACGAGATATTTTTTGTACATAAAGTATTGAACTTTATAGATATTGAGTTTTACTATAAAGCAGAAAAAGAGTTAAGCACGGATGAAGTATTGCAAATAATTAGCAATAGCAAATACTATCTACCGTTTCAAAAAGCGGGTAATAAAGAAGATTTTAGCCAAAAAAGGAGATAAAAATAGATGAAAAAAAGAGTAGAAGTAAATAATCAAGAAGAGATTTACGATATAGGAAAAGTTGCGACTCAAACAGCAGGTTCAGTGATGCTAAAGATAAAAGATACAGTTATTCTAGCGGCCGTTTCAAGAGATGCAGAACCAGTAGATGGAGATTTTGTTCCATTGACTGTACAGTATGTAGAGAAGACTTATGCTGCAGGTAGGATTCCTGGAGGTTATATAAAAAAAGAGACAAAGCCAGGTGATTTTGAGACACTAACTTCAAGAATCATAGACAGAAGCTTAAGGCCACTTTTTCCAGATGGCTATGCATATCCAACCCAGCTTACACTTTTCGTGCTTAGTTGTGATCCTGAAGTAGATCTTCAAGTTGCTGCTCTAAATGCTGCAAGTGCTGCTATGTATCTCTCAGACATACCAATCAATAAAAATGTTGCAGGCGTTAGAATAGGTTTTATAGATGGAGATTATATAGTAAATCCTACCAATAGTGAACTAAGGGCTAGTTCACTTGATCTATTTGTTGCTGGTACAAAAGAGGAGCTTCTTATGATTGAGATGCGCTCAATAGCAACAGTTTTTGAAGTAGAGCCTTATAGCTCAAATGAGTTCGATGAAGATGCAATTCTAAGAGCGATAGATGAAGCTGGAAAAGCTATAACGGCTGCAACAACTATATATGAAGCAGAGTTTACTCCTCTAAAAAAAGATGACGCTATTTTAGAGTATAAAGAGGGCTTAAAAAATGACTCAATCTATACTTATGTTGATGAGCACTATAAAGAGGGTATCAAGCATGCAGTTTCAAAAATGGCAAAGAGCGAACGAGCGAACGAGCTAAATGAGATTATTAAGACAATTGTTCGTGATGAGGTTGCTATTAAAGAGGAGTGGAGTAGAGAGCTTGTATCTGCTATTGTAAATGAGTATAAAAAAAGAATTGTTCGTGAGATGATAGTATATGACCGAGTTAGAGCAGACGGAAGAGGCTTGGCAGAAGTTAGACCTATCAGTATTGAGACGAACCTCTTGCCAAACGCACATGGAAGTTGTCTTTTTACAAGAGGTCAAACTCAAGCACTAGCTGTTGTAACTCTTGGTGGTGATAAGGATGGACAGATGTATGACATACTCACTGAAAAGGGAGTTGCCACAGATGACTTTATGGTGAACTATAATTTTCCAGGTTTTTCAGTCGGCGAAGCTGGCCCTCTTAGGCCTCCTGGAAGAAGAGAGCTAGGGCATGGAAATTTAGCTCGTAGAGCATTGGAACCGTTACTAGACCCCGATAGACTTCAAACTATTAGGTTGGTTTCAGAGATACTTGAGTCAAACGGCTCATCCTCTCAGGCTACTATTTGTGCAGGTTCACTCGCTCTTCGTGCAGCTGGACTTGAAACAAGCAAACTTGTGGCTGGAATTGCAATGGGTCTTGTTTTTGAGGGTGATAAGCATGCGGTTTTGAGTGATATTATTGGGCTTGAGGATCATGATGGAGATATGGATTTTAAGGTAGCTGGAACAAGAGATGGAGTTACAGCACTTCAGATGGATATTAAGCTTGGTGGAGTTTCAAGAGATGTTTTAAAAGAGGCGCTATATCAAGCAAAAGAGGGTCGTGATCATATACTAACTATCATGGAAGAGGCAGATAAAGAGATAGTAATAAATAACGATATTCTTCCTAAACTAGAGCTTTTTAGCATCGATCCTTCAAAGATAGTTGACATTATTGGTCAAGGTGGTAAAGTTATTCGTGAGCTTATAGAGAAGTTTGAGGTATCGATTGACCTTGAGAGAGATAAGGGTGAGGTAAAGATTGCAGGTGGAAACAAAACTAAAGTAGAAGCTGCAAAAGATGAGATTATGGAGATAGTCAATAGACCATCATTCGATGGACGAGGTGGAAGAGATAGTAGAGGAGGAGGGCGTCCTCATCGTGAAGAGAAACCAATGCCAAAATTTACGCAAGGTGAAGTTTTAGATGGTACAGTGGTTCGTATCGTTGATTTTGGAGCATTTGTTCAGCTCCCTGGTGAGGTTGATGGACTTCTTCATATCTCAAAGATAGCAGATCATAGAGTCGAGAGAGTAAGTGATTATCTTGAGATAGATCAAAAGGTAAGAGTCAAGATACTAGAGCAAAATGGTAGAAAGATAGGTTTAGGACTAGAGAAGTAGTAACTTAAACGGATTTTAACCAAATTTCGGATAAAATCCTATTCGTAACAGAGTGGTAAGTAGGGATTTTATCCGAACGGACTCTGAAAAAAATATTGGAGAGTTTTATGAAGAAAATTTTATTTCTTATGGTAGCATTTGCATCAGTTGCATTTGCTGGTGCTGCTGAAGGTGAGATGCTTAAGGCATACTCAATATTGGCTGCTTCTGTTGGTCTAGGACTTGCTGCACTTGGTGGAGCTGTTGGTATGGGACATACTGCTGCTGCAACCATAGCAGGAACTGCAAGAAATCCAGGTCTTGGCGGAAAGCTAATGACTACGATGTTTATCGCACTAGCGATGATTGAAGCACAGGTTATCTATGCACTTGTTATATCTATGGTTGCACTATACGCAAACCCATTTATGTAAAAAATGAGGCTATTTTTGTAGCCTCTACCCTCCTTTAAAATGCGTCAGTGGTGGAACGGTAGACACGCTGCCTTGAGGGGGCAGTGCCTTA
>CAZXOZ010000003.1:0-34173 GCA_964642805.1 uncultured Sulfurospirillum sp.
GAAGCGTACAGAAAGTTTAAAAAGCAAGTTGATAGAAACCTAATCGTTACTGAAACTCGTGCTAGAAGATTCTTTGAAACAGGAACCGAGAAGCGCAAAAAACAGAAGATTAGTGCTCGAAAGAAAATGCTTAAAAAACTCTATATGCTTAGACGCTACGAGTCTAGACTATAATCACGCTATGAGGGGAGCAAATCCCCTCATAGACTTCTAAAATACTTCCCAATTGGATATAATAACATATCTGTTAGCAAAAAAGGGAAACTTATGGACAAAAAACTAACTGTTATGGAGACTGCAGAGTATCTAGGTGTTAGCAAAGAGGCTATATACAATCGCCTAAGACGAGGCACTCTTGAGTCTGTTATGGAGGATGGAAAAAAGTTTGTTTTACTAACAGCAAGCACGCAACGAGAAGGAAGACTTCAAAAAAGAAAAACCATAACACCTGCTATGAGTAGTGAGCTTATTGAGTTTTTAAAAACTCAAGTAGAGGAGCTAAAGTATAAAAATGAGAAGCTTGAAGATGATAAAGATAGGCTCTACAATGAAAAAGAGAAGATGCTTATAGAGTCAAAGCAGATGATAGAGAGGGTGTATAAAGAGAGGGATGAGCAGTTAAAAATTATATTGACACTAGCAAATGTTCCTGCTCTAAAGCATGAGTTTGATTCAAGTGCCTTGGTAGATACTGCACAGGAGACTCAAGTAGAAGAGGTTCAGATTGAGGAGGATATAGTTGAGCAGATGTTTGAGACTTTTGATGACTGGGAGCTTTTAAGTCAGAGGCTTGAGAGAAGAGGTTTTGAAAGCAGTATTAGAAAAAAGATAGTAAAAAAGATAGCAAGGCAGGTGGACAAGAGCCCACATGTAAAGATAAGTCATGATGAAATCTATATAAAAAAAGATATAAAATTAAAAAAGATAATAGGGAAAAAATGAAAAAAATATTGGGTTACTTGGTGATAGCATTTGGAATCTTTTTGCAGATTCTTTGGCTAGGTGTCTGTTTTGGTACAGTCATAATCGGTATAGTTCTTCTTATTTTTGCACCTAGGATACTATTTTTTCCATTTAATTTCTTTTTTGTTATTGGCTTAGCGATGATGGGAGGGGTAAAACTTCGAGGTGAAGCAAACTTCAGGAGCCAAAACCATAGTAATTTAGATAGGTATTATGAGGTGCTTGAATCAGACAAGCAAGATAGCATGGAGAGTATAAAAAGTAACTATAGAAGATTGATAAAAGAGTATCACTATGACTCTATAGCGAGTAAAAATCTCCCCGAAGATATGTTGAAATTTGCCCAAGAGAAAACGCAGAGCTTAAATGAAGCATACAACTCAATCAAAGAAGCGAGAGGATAAGATGAAGATAGTATTTTTAGATGCAAAAACAGTCGGAGATGATATAAGTTTGGATATTTTTAGGGAGTTAGGAGAGTTTATAACCTACTCAACCACTTCAAAAAAACAGACTATTGAGCATGTAGGAGATGCACAAATTGTTTTGAGCAATAAAGTTGTTATTGATAAAGATGTTATGGATAGCTGCTCACAACTTAGGCTGATTTGCATAACAGCAACTGGCATGAACAATGTAGATTTGGATTATGCAAAGCAAAAAGGCATTGAAGTAAAAAATGCAGCTGGCTACTCTACAGCTTCAGTAACACAGACTACTTTCACTTTAGCTCTATATCTTTTGTCTCAAACTAGATTTTATGATGAGTTTGTCAAGAGTGGCGAGTGGTCAAAAAGTGGACTTTTTACAAATGTAGAGCGACCATTTAGTGAGATAAAAGGTAAAAAATGGGGCATTATAGGCTTTGGAACTATTGGAAAATCTGTTGCAAAAGTTGCGGATGCTTTTGGAGCACAGGTAAACTACTACTCGACAAGTGGTGCAAACAGTAACAGTACCTATGCAAGAGTAGAGCTTAATGATATGCTAAAGAGTTGTGATATCATCTCAATTCATGCTCCCCTTAATGCAAACACAAATGGACTGATAAAAGAGGAGCAACTAAATCTTATGAAAAAAGGCTCAATTCTGCTCAATCTTGGGCGAGGAGGAATTGTAGATGAGGCTGACTTAGCCTATGCTATTGACAACAAGGCTATATTAGCTGGTCTTGATGTTACGAAAACAGAGCCTATAGAAGAGGGTAATCCACTCCTGCATGTAAAGAATAAGGAGAGCTTAATCATAACTCCTCATATAGCTTGGGCTAGTCATGAAGCTAGGGTAGAGCTTATGAGGATAGTAGCTGGCAATATTGAGAGTTTTTTGAAGAGATAATGTACGACATACTTATAGTGGGTAGTGGTGGAGCAGGCTTGAGCTGTGCTTTGGAAGCACAAAAAAGAGGTCAAAAAGTAGCCGTTATCACACAATCTTTTCCAACAAATGCCGCAACATGTATGGCACAAGGCGGGCTAAATGCTGCCATCTATAGCGACAAAGGAGACAGTCCGTCCTTGCATACAGAGGATACTATCAAAGGAGCAGCTGGCTTGGCTGATAAGCAGATGGTTTTAAGCATGTGCGAGGGGGCAAAAGAGCAGATAGAGTGGCTTGATAGTATTGGTATGCCATTCTCTAGAAATAAAGATAGAGTTGCACAAAGAAAATTTGGAGCAGCTAGCAGAGATAGAACGACCTATTCACAGGACTATACTGGCTTAAAACTTCTTCATACTCTTTATGATAACTGCTTAAAAGAGGAGATAGAGTTTTTAGATGATACATTTGTATTGGATCTTGTAGTTGAAGAGGCTACATGTAGAGGTGTAGTTACCTTAAAGGGCAGAGAGGTTGAGGTGATTGAGAGTAGCTCAGTTGTTCTTGCAACTGGTGGATATGCTGGAATATATCATGGCTTTACCACCAACGCAGCTGAATCTACTGGTGATGGTGCTGCTATGGCACTAAGGGCTGGAGCAAAGCTTAGTGATATGGAGTTTGTTCAGTTTCATCCTACCTCCTTAAAAAATAGCTCAGCCTTAGTGAGTGAGAGTGCAAGGGGAGCTGGCGGTTTTTTGGTCAATGAAAATGGTGAGAGATTTATAGATGAGCTTATGACTCGTGATGAGGTAAGTCGAGCAGTCTTTTTGCAAATCCAAAGAGGTGGTGAAGTTTTTTTGGATATCAGGCATCTAGGAGACGAGTTTATCTCTAAAAATCTACCGCAAGAGAAGAAGCTAATCCAAATTCATGAAAATCTTAACCCATCTTGTGAGCTTATTCCAATAGCTCCCGCAGCCCACTACAGTATGGGAGGGATTGATGTTGATAGAAACCTACAAACCTCTATAAAAAGTCTATACGCTATAGGGGAGTGTTCAAATACTAAAATTCACGGTGCAAACAGACTTGGTGGAAACTCTCTTTTAGAGATAGTCTATTTTGGAAGAGCAGTTGTGCCAAAGATGGAGAAATCATCTCTACATGTAGAGATAAAAAAGCATAAAAAGATAGCACAAGAGAGAGTAGATACTCTTATGAGTTCAAAAAAGAGTGATACATTTTTTAAGTTACGAGATAGGTTAGGCGAAGAGCTTTTTAATAAGGCTGGGATATTTAGAGAGAAAAAGAGTTTAGAAGAGTTATGGGCAAGCATAGAGCAGATAGAAAAAAGTTCTAACAAAATAACACTTAGTTGTGATAGCTTGTTGGTATCTTACTTGAAGTTTAAGAACTCTTTAGAGGTTGCAAAAATAATCACACTAGGCGCAATAAATCGAGAAGAGAGTCGCGGAGCTCACTATAGGGATGACTTTAAAAGATTAAATTCAAAAGCACTACACTCATATATAGTTAAAAAAGATAGCTCTCTACATGTAGAGTTTGAAAAATGAAAATAGAGGCACAAGAGACGGCTTATGAGATACCTCTAAAAGAGCAAACACTCCTAAACGCACTCATAGATATAAGAGAAAACATAGATCAAACTTTAAGAGTTGATTATAACTGTAAAAGCGGAGTTTGTGGAGCTTGTTCACTAAGAGTAAATGGCAAAGAGGTTTTATCATGTGAGTATAAAGTTAAAGATGATGACAAGATAGAACAACTACTGTATAAAAAAGAGTCTCAAAATCTTCTTAAAAAAGTTCAAGGATGGCTACATGTAAAAACTATTGAGCCTATGACAGAGCAAAGCGAGGGGTTTATTGAAAAGCAGAGCGACTGTATCTTATGTAGCTCCTGTTTTTCTGCATGTCCCGTTTTGTATGTAAAGCCTGATTTTTTAGGACCATACGCACTTACAAGGGCTTGGAGATATGTTGCGGATATAAGAGAGGGTGACAAAAAAGGTTTTATTGATCGAGTTCAAAAAGATGGGATATGGGATTGTACTCTTTGTGGTGAGTGCACTTTGGCATGTCCTGTGGGTATTGATTCAAAAAGTGATATACTTAAACTAAGAGGAAAAAGTATGCAAGCAGGGTATTTTGACCCAACTCCCCAACCATCTTTTGGGGATGACTTTGGATTTAATCCAAATTTTTGATAATATATAAAAAAAGGAGAAAGAGATGGCAAAAGAGCATAGTTTTGATATAACAGCACAGATAGAGAAGCAGCACCTCAAAGATGCATATGAGCAGGCAAAAAAGATAATTACAAATCGTTGGGATTTTAAGGGGATAACTTGTGAGTTTGACTTCAATGAAAAAACAAAAACTATAACACTTGTTAGTGCAACCGATACTAAAGCTGAGGCTATGTTTGATGCTCTTGTTAGTGAGGCTATCAAGCGAGATATCAGCTCAAAAGGGATAAAAGAGAGTAGTCGAGATAGTGTAGGTGGTTCAAACACAAAGATAACAGTTAGTATAAATGATACGCTTAGTAAGGATGATGCAAAAGAGATAGTTAAGAAAATAAAAGATTTAGGACTTAAGGTGAAAGCCTCTATTCGTGGTGAAGAGGTAAGAGTTGTTGGAAAATCAATAGATGATCTGCAAACTGCTATAAAAGCTCTAAAAGAGGCTGATATGGAGATACCTCTAAACTTTATTAACATGAGATAATGGAACACGACGAACCACTATTTCAGATAGAAGTTATACCAAAGATAGAGGGTTTTTGGTGTCATGCTACTGTTTATGCTATCTACTTGAGTATTGTTTTAATCCCTTTTTTGATGGGGGTAGTTCTTTGGTGGTATTTAGACAGTATTTGGATAGGATTCCTTTTCTTCCTTTTCTCTTTTTTCGCTAGTGGAGTTTTTGTCTCAAAACTAAGAGCAAGCTCAATACCACTAGCTCAACAAGAGATGGATTACAGTACAATTGTTATTGTGAAATGGTATGTCGGCAAAAATATATGCTATTGACCAATCAAAAACTACAAGGCATGCTTCTTGCCGCTACTGGCGTGGGAATAATTAGCTTTGATGCACTTTTAGTAAGACTTGCAGATGCAGATGCTTCAGTAATAGCCTTTTATAGAGGGTTTTTTATGGGCTCTATTATGCTTTTAGTGATACTTATGAAGAGAGAAAAAGATATTATCCCCAAGCAGACGAGTGATGTATTTATGATACTTCTTGTAGCTCTTATATCTGGGGTTGGAACATCTTTATTTGTCTTTTCTGTAAAGCTTACAGTCGCTGCAAATACAGTGGTTTTTCTAGCCACTTCATCATTCTTTGGTGCATTATTCTCATATTGGATTTTAAAAGAGAGGATAAAAAAAGAGACCGCTGTCGCTATTGGAGTCTCTTTTTTTGGCGTTATAATTATCTTTGGAAACTTTTTTGTTATAGGCGGAAATCTTTTAGGCGACTTTTTGGGAATTTTATTAGCTGTTTTTATGGGGCTACAGCTTACACTTCTTAGAAAATTTCCCCATTTTTCACACTATTTTATAATCTGTGCTAGTGGATTTTTTCTGATGAGTATTATGTATGTTATCGCTGATGATATATTTGATATATCTTTAAAAACTCTCTTTTGGCTCTTTTTAATGGGTCTTATGCAGGTTACTGCTATGTTTCTCATATATGGAGCCACAAAATATATAAGCTCAGCAGAAGTTGGAGTTTTAACAACAATAGAGACTATATTTGCCCCTATTTGGTTATGGTTATTTATATTTGAAATCCCTCCGCATTTAACCTTTATCGGAGGACTCTTTGTCATATCAGCAATTTTTATCAATGCATATCCACATATAAAACAGAAAAATAGATAGATTTCAAAAGAGAAGCTAGATATAATCCCGACCCCTTTTTATTCTACCTTTAATGCGAATATAGTCTTTATGGAATCAGATTTAGGCTACTTTAAAAGTGGCTTATAGAGACTCTTAGTAGATAATAAAGTGCAAGAATTTTTTAAACCTTTTGCTCTTTTACACAAGGAACATCATCTATAGCTAGCTCATCAAGTAGGCTAAATAGCTCTGAGCTCGCCCTCTCCATCTCTGCAAAGTTCTCTACCATAGAGCCAATATGACTGACTTGAAAGCCACTAGAGCTCGATATCGTCTCTAAGCTTTTGTGTACTGCATTATGTACGATTTTATGAGGAGTATCTATGAGCGGATAAGCTTTTTTACACTCAAATCTTTTTTTGCCCTCTCCTTCAAAATACCATTTGCCTAAGCGACACTCGTGAGTCGTAGGGAAGACATCCTCTGTCCTCTCATTTAAAATTGCTGAGTAGGATTTTGTTTTGTATATGATATGGTCTATCTTTACAAGTGTTACAAAGATACTATTTTCTAGTTTATGTGAAATTTGAGCAGTTGTATTTGCGTCTGTATTGAACTCTCTCAAAAGAGATTGAAACTCGCTAACACTCTCTCCTGAGGTATTGGCAATAGTGTCTATCCTCTCAGAGTTGGTCTGTATGCCTGTTGTCTCTTGCTGAAGTGTTTGTATGGTGATGCTTATCTCCCCAGTCGCTTTTGCTGTTCTGTCTGCTAGCTTCTTAACCTCTTCAGCAACTACGGCAAATCCTCGTCCATGCTCTCCGGCTCTTGCCGCCTCTATAGCAGCATTTAGTGCTAGTAGATTCGTCTGGTCTGCTATATCTTTTATGAGTAGCACTATAGAGGATATCTCTGCTGTTCTTTCGGTGAGGGAGTTGATGGCTTCTGTTGAGTTATTGATGAGCTCTAGCATCTCTGTGAGTTCACCTGAGACTCGATTTATACTCTCAAGACTATCATCTGACTTCTGGGCCGTTGATGCTGAGGTTGAAGTAATTTCAATCATGGCCTCTATACATTGATTTAAATCTCGTTGCACATCATTTATACCATTTGTGCCATTACCAAGCTCATCAAATTTGTCTGCTAAAACTCCTTTGGCTTTACCTTTTTGACCATCTATTACACCCTCTACTCCTTTGCTTATATGAATAGCATTGCTTTTAAAAATCCCTTTAAGTCCACCATCAAATATATTTCTATAGACTTTACCATCTTTGGCTTTATTGATAGAAGTTATAGTTTCTCGCTGAAGAGCTTCGACTTGATCAAGAAATTCATTTACATTGTTTGATATTTTGCCTAGTGGAGTATTTATGTCAATATCTACTACTCTTGGCTCCAAGTTTCCGTTCTTTATTTCATTTGTTACACTCAATAGTTTTTCATATCTCTCTGTGCTAACAACTATAGTTTTTTTGCCTCCAAAAAATGAGCCAGCAAAAGCTCCAGCTAGTAGAGCCGATCCCGTTAACACATCACCACCAATAAACTGATAGACACTCACTCCTAAAAGTCCAACTCCTAGTGCTATTTGAGGCTTATAGTCTTTGAAGATTATTTGAAAACTCATCATAATCAACTCCTTTTTCTTTTAGTAGCTCTGCGAGATATTTGTATGAGGTATCCACACCACCACTCTTTTCTAGTGAAAGCAGCTTTTCGTAAAGAGGTTTTATTATATCCAAAGCCTTTGGATTTGCTTTTCGTCTTACTGAGTAGTAGCCTATGATGCTATCTATTTCGTTAAGAGAAGCTGTAACATTGGCGTATACCCAGTAAAAACCACCATTTTTGCTCATGTTTTTTACATAAGCAAAAATCTCTTTTTTGTTTGATATCTCCCCCCACAAAAGTTTAAATATGACTCTAGGCATGTTTGGATGCCTTATAAAGTTATGGGGCTTCCCCAACAGCTCCACTTCACTATATCCAGTAATTTTTACAAAAGATGGGCTTGCATAGGTAATTCTTCCTTTTGTATCTGTTTTGGAAACTAAAAAGTCATCTGCTTGAACATTCGTCTCTTTGTTATTAGGCGATATTGGCATTAAACTATCCTCCATGTCATAATAAATATAGGCATAATAACTAAATATGTTTTATATTTGCTTTAAAGCTGTTATAATAAGAAAAATTAATCTATTTTGGAGTATATTTTGTTAGTAGATGGACATGGAAGAAGAGTGAATTACTTAAGAGTTTCAGTTACCGAGAGGTGTAATTTTAGATGCCAGTACTGTATGCCTGAGAAGCCATTCTCTTGGGTGCCAAAAGAGAATTTGCTTAGTTTTGAAGAGCTTTTTTTATTTATAAAAGTGGGCATTGATGAGGGTATAGATAAGATTCGCATAACTGGGGGTGAGCCCCTCTTGAGAAATGAGCTTAGTAGCTTTATAGGGATGATAAATGACTATAAAAGTGGTTTAGACATAGCTTTAACAACCAATGGTTACCTTTTATCGGGTGCGGCTCAAGAGTTAAAAGATGCAGGACTAAAGCGGATAAATGTCTCACTCGATACCCTAAAAAATGACACAGCAGCAAAAATCGCTGGAAAAGATATACTGCAAAAAGTAAAAGATGGTATAGAGAAAGCCAGAGAGGTGGGATTGGGCGTTAAGATAAACAATGTTCCTTTGAAAAATATCAATGAAGATGAGCTTGTAGAAGTGCTTGAATACTGCAAAGAGCGAAATATGACTATAAGATTTATTGAGTACATGGAAAATATACACGCAAAAGACAAACTCAAGGGCTTAAGCAGCGAAGAGATAAAAGAGAAGATTAGAGCTAAATATAGCTTTGAAGAGGTAAAGAGAGAAGCTTCTAGCCCATCTCAAATGTTTGAACTTGATGATGGATATAGATTTGGTATCATCGACCCTCATAAACATGATTTTTGTGAAGACTGTAATCGCATTAGGTTAAATGCAGAGGGAATGCTTATCCCATGTCTCTACTTTGAAGAGGCATTAAGCATAAGAAAAGCAGTTCAAGCAGGCGATATTGAAGCAGCAGCCGAAGTTTTAAAAGAGGTGCTGAAAAACAAGCCAGAGAAGAATATGTGGAGTAGTGATAAAGATAATGAAACCTCTAGTAGAGCCTTCTACGAAACTGGAGGCTAGAAGCTAAAAAAATCTACAATCTCCCCCTTTTTTACAGTAGTTCTGTTTTCTATAAGAGCCCAACCATTGCATTTTGCAAGAGTATTTAACATGCCAGCTCCAAAATATGGTGCACTCTTAAAGCTCAAACCATCAAAAAAGCCAGGGATTGCATTTGTGCAGTCCTCTTTGCATAAAAAGTCCTCTTTATTCTCTACTTTTATGCTTTTTCTCGCTCTAGTGGAGATATTTTTTACTTTTTTTATAGCAGGCACTCCAAGAAGCTCAAACCCAAGTAAGCAGGAGAGCGGAAGACCAGTAAGGTGAAGCATAGGAGTATCTTCAAGATATGCAAAAGCAGTAGGACTTGCAGGCGTTATTTGAACTCTATGAAATAGTATATTAAAATCATCTTCATATATGAGCTGACTCATAGCATCATATCTACTCATAGCCCCCGTTGTGATGATAAAATCACTATGTTTGCCCAGCTCTCTAAGGTGCTCCTTTATGGCTATTTTATCATTTTTTACTTGCCAAACCTTGCTTATCTTTGCTCCTATCTCTAGTATTCTTGCACCTAGTGTGAGGGCATTTGAGTTGTAAACTTCGCCCTCTTTTACCTCTTTTTGTACAGGGCAGAGATTGTCTCCTATGCTAAGAATACTTACTTTTGGTTTTTTAAAGACTTTTAAGGTTTTTATACCTTGAGAGGCAAGAGATGTGATGCCATAAGCGGTTATAAGTTCACCTCTACTCAAAAGAAGCTCCCCTTTTTTTATATCTTCGTTTGCTTTTTTGATATTGTACATGTATGGTGGATTTGTCATTTTTTCTTCGTATGCAACTACTGCAAATGTCCCCTCTTTTAGTGTATCACCAGTAGAAACCTCATGTTTTTTATCACCCAAAAATGCAAATCCATCTTTAAGAGCGATTGGATGAGGTGGTAGTGAGGTATTTGCGTATAGGCTTTGAGCACAGATATATTTCACTGAATCGAGTAGTGGTATTTTTTTTGTATGTGAAACTGCCAAAAGTTTCTTCGAGATGATATTTAGTGCTTCTTCATAATTAATCATATATAATTATAGCAAATTTCTTTATAGGGGCAGACTATTGTGGAAGAACTACTCATAAGTGCGATAAGGTTTCATCTCTTTTTTTTAGTTGGCATGGTTGTTATTGCTTTAGTAAATCTCTATTTTATATCTACTTGCAGGGATTTTTCAAAAAAAGTTAAAAAGATAAATCCAGTATATTATGGCTTTTTTGCTTCAGCTATATTTTGTGGCATTATTATCTTAACTGTGTATAGATTCAGTGTAACTTATCCGTTTTATCTTATGATTGGTGCTGCACTAGTAGTGTTTATTATGAGTATGAAGCTTTTTAAAAAGTATAAGTATGGTACGCAAAGTGAGTACAGAGAGTTTGCTAAAAAAAAGTATATCTTAGATATTGTTTTGATAGTTGCATCAACAATGGTGGTCTATGCAGTTTAGTTTTTGTGAGCTTAGTGGGAAGAGGAGTCTAACTTTATATGTAGAAGATTATGCTCATGTCTTCAAGGTTCGCAGGGTTATGGTTGGTGTAGAGTTAGATTTTTCAAATTTAAAAGATGGTAAAACTTATACCTACTTACTCGAAAGCTTAGATAAAAAAGAGGCAAAATTAACTCTAAAAAAGACAAAAGAGGCAAAAAACATCTCTACATGTAGAGCTCATATAGGCTGGTGTGTTGTTGATCCAAAAGTAATTGAGAAACATATTGCCATGCTTAGTGAGATGGGTTTAGAGAGATTGACACTTGTATATGCTGATTTCTCACAAAAAAACTATAAGATAGACGAGAGGAGATTAAGAAGGATTTTAATTAACTCTTGTGAGCAATCAGGAAGAGTATCGCTTATGAAAATTGAGATTTTACAAAGTGTGCAGGAGTATCTAAGTGCTTATCCAAAAAGTGCTATTATAGATTTTAGTGAAAATAGATTGGAAAATATTGAAAGTATAGAGAGTTTTTTAGTAGGTCCAGAGGGAGGTTTTAGTCAGGACGAAAAAAAACTCTTTACATGTAGAGAGGTTTTTGGGCTAAACTGCTCTAGTATCCTACGAAGCGAAACAGTAGTGGTAGGGATTTGTGCTTTTAATGCTTTTTAAAGTCTAATTCAGATATAATCCTAGCCTCTATATATAGGGCAATAGTAAATTTTAGGAACTTAAGATGAAAAAAGAGATACATCCAGAGTACATTGAGTGTAAAGTAAGTTGTGCTTGTGGCAGTAGTTTTGATACTATGTCAAACAAAGCAGAGATGAAGATAGACATTTGTAGCGAGTGTCATCCGTTTTTTACGGGAAGCGAAAAGATAGTTGATGCTGCGGGTAGAGTTGAGAAGTTTAACAAAAAGTATAACTTAAAATAGTTTTGTCAGAGCTTTGATTTACTTTATTCCTACCCCAATAGGAAATCTTGAAGATATGTCACAAAGAGGCTTAAGACTTCTTTGTGAGTGTCGTACTCTCTTTTGTGAAGATACAAGAGTCACAAAAAAACTCCTCTCACTTTTAAGTGAAAAATACAATCTAACCTTTAAAGCAGAAAATTTTATATCACTCCACTCACACAATGAAAAGTATGTTTTAGATAGCATTGACATCTCCATATTTGATGAAACAGTAGCCTACCTAAGTGATGCTGGCATGCCTTGTGTTAGCGACCCTGGAAGTTTTTTTGTGCAGTTTTGCCAAAATAAAAAGATAGATTATGAGATTTTACCAGGTGCAAATGCAGCTCTTTTAGCTTATGCGTCAAGCGGCTTCACTAGCCCTAAATTTTGTTTTTATGGATTTTTAGCACACAAAGGTAAAAATAGAGAAACAGGACTAGAGCTCATAAAAGGCTCAACCATGCCAGTTATACTATATGAGTCTCCTCACCGCATAGAAAAGCTCTCGTTTGAGCTCTCACTGCTTATGCCTGAACGAAAAGCGGTTTTCATCAAAGAGGCTACAAAAAAGTTTGAAAGACGATTTATCTCTACATGTAAAGAGATAAATGAGCAACTAAAAGAGGTAAACTTAAAAGGTGAGTGGGTAGTGGTGGTTGATGGAGAGTCTACATGCGGGGGTAGTGCTATCACTAAAGAGGATATACTAGAGCTTGAACTTCCCCCTAAGCAAAAAGCTAAGCTTCTGTCTAAAGTTACTGGGGAGAGTATAAAAAGTTGGTATAATAAGATTATTTAAGGGCACCTCTAAAAACCCTGACACCCATAGAAGGCAAATAAGATGTCATAAATCGCTGAATAAAATCTTGAATTAGCTACGGCTAGTCCTACAATTTTCTCTTTCAATTTCTAACATCTTCTTTGCCTTCTATGGGTATCAGGGTTTTTAGAGGTGCCCTTAAGCCTTTTTAGATACAATAAGTCTATGATAATTTACGGCAAACAACTATTTTTACATGTACTAAATCACTACCCAAGCAGACTAAAAACAGTCTATCTAGCGAAAAAGTGTGATCAAATGCTTTTTTCTACTATCGCTAATGCTTCAAGCAGTATAGTGCGAGTAGATAATCAAAAGGCTCAAGCACTTGCTAGAGGAGGCAATCATCAAGGGTTTATTGCTGAGATCCAAAAACTTGAGTATAGTGAGTTTTCGACCGTAAAAGATGGTAAGTTTTTAGTTATTTTTAATGAGCTTACAGATGTAGGAAATATGGGCGCTATAGTAAGAACGGCTTATGCTTTTGGGGCAGATGGGCTTATAGTTAGTGGTATAAAAACTCTCAATCTTGAAGCAATCATCCGAACAAGTAGTGCAGCCGCGTTTGAGCTGCCTATAGTTTTATATCCAAATGCACTTGATATGGCTCATGAGTTAAAACAAGTAGGCTTTACTCTGTATGGAGCTGATATGAGTGGACAGAGTGTTGAAAAAGTAGAGTTTGATAAAAAAGTAGCCTTGGTAGTGGGTAGCGAGGGTGAAGGTATAAACAAAAAACTAAAGACAAAGCTAGATAAAACAGTATCTATAAAAATGGCGAGAGATTTTGACTCTCTAAATGTAAGTGCAGCAACAGCGATAATATGCGATAGGATTGCTAATGGATAACATAAAAGTACTTGAAGAGATAGGGTTGAAAAAAGTTTGCGATGACACTCATATAGAGCAAAAATATCTAAAATATATGATAGATCGTAATTTTGATAAGTTAAACCATACTAACACACTTGGGTTTATTAAAATACTCTCTCGTGAATATAATTTAGATTTGAGTGAATGGTGCGAAGAGTTTGAGGAGTATTGGGAGCAAAGTCGCAAGCCTAGTGAGAGCGATGGGTTTTTTATAGTACTTGACAAAGAGAGAAAAGAGAGAAAACCATTAGCCTTAATAGTTGTTATTGTTGCCTTGCTTGGAGTTTCCTTTTTATACTTTCAAGGCAGAGTTGATGTTTCAAACTATATGAGCAACAACGAGATAAGACATGAGCAAATAGCCATAGTTCAAAAGGCACAAGAGGCTTTAGATGAAGTAAATAGCTCTTTAGAAGAGAGTACACAAGAGACTCTTGTTGAAGATTTAAATAGTACGATTGTAGAAGATGAAGTACCAATAATTAGTGTAGGCACTGAAGAAGAGAGCATAGTTACAATAAAGCAAGATACTGAAAAAATAGTAGAGCAAAAGAGGCTTGAAGAGGTGGATGAGCCTGTTCAAGAAGTTAACCAAAGCTTCTCCCAAGAGGCAACAATAGTTCCAAATATACAACTATGGATAGGGGCTATATATCTTGATACAAAAGAGAGGAGATCTTTTTTAGGTGAAGGCAATTTCACTATAGATATCTCTCGTGAACAGATAATCACAACAGGTCATGGAGATTTTAACTTGATTATAGGTGAAACAGTTAAGGAGTTTAAGAGCCAAGCTCCTATGAGATTTTTGGTAAAAAACTCTAACTTTTTAGAGATAGGCTCTGAAAGATTTAGAGAGTTAAATGAGGGTAAGCTTTGGTAAGAGTTATTGTAATTTTTCTTTTTTTGACTACATATGTTTGGGCAGGTTTTTTACAAGATAAGATAGAGAGTTTTATGGGAGGACAGGAGTATAGAGCTCAGAAAAATTTGATTTTAGTTCTATTTAAAGATGAAAACATGTTTATGCATGAAGATGGTAGTGTAGATGACATAAAGGTTTTAGATAAACTAAAAAGAAATGGTCTTTTGAAGCTTTTTTATAAAGACCCGCAAAAACTTAACCTATCTTTTGTCACAAAAGAGAACCCATTGATTTTTATGAGAGTTATCAACGAATCACTCTCTTCAATGGGATATAACTACTTCTTAACAAAACGGGCAAAAAAAAGTACAGATGAATTTGTATGGGATATTGCTATCTCTACAGAGCATATAGTAGACCCCTTGATACTTTCAAAAAAGCTAAAAGCAAGGGGAGGTTTCTTAGAATCAGTGCAAAGGGTAGGTAAGAATAGGTGGAGGTATACTGTCAATACAGACAATATTCAAATAGAGGCAAAAACTATTGAAGCGAATAAAACAGTAAAACTAAATAAGCCAATAAAGCCGTACTGGGTAGTTGTAGAGGGTATGAAAACTATATCACTAGAGTCTAAACTAGCGGACAGATGGCATCCAAGTCTAGTCTTTTACAATAAAAAATTGGACATTATCAAAGACCATAAAGAAAACAAAGTAGCAAACAGATTAAAGATAAAGATTCCAATAGACGCAAAGTATGTTAAAATATCGGATATGCACACACTTGACAATATAAAACGAGGAGTGTCAGTACACTTAAGCAGGAGAGATTAAAATGTTCGATGAGATAAGGTTCAACACGATTGATAGACTGCCAAACTATGTTTTTGCAGAGATAAATGAGATTAAACTAAATGCAAGAAGAGCGGGAGAAGATATTATCGACTTCTCAATGGGGAATCCAGATACGAGAACTCCTCAGCACATAATAGACAAACTAATAGAGTCAGCAAACAAAGATAAAACCCATGGCTATAGTGCTTCAAAAGGTATATATAAGCTTCGTTTAGCAATTTGTAAGTGGTATAGTAGAAAGTATGGAGTCGATATAGACCCTGATCGTGAAGCAGTGGCAACTTTGGGAAGTAAAGAGGGCTATGTTCACTTAGCTCAAGCTATTACAAATCCAGGAGATGTAGCAGTAGTGCCAGACCCAGCATACCCTATACACTCTCATGCTTTTATAATTGCAGGCGGAAATGTTCACAAGATGGGCTTAGAATGGAATGAGAAGTATGAGTTAGATAGTGAAGTTTTTTTTAGAAATCTTAAAAAAGCTTTTTCAGAGTCTGTGCCAAAACCAAAGTTTGTAGTGGTAAATTTTCCTCACAATCCAACAACGGTAACAGTGAAAAAGAGTTTTTATGAAGAGTTAGTTGCCTATGCAAAAAAAGAGAGATTCTACATCATAAGTGATATCGCTTATGCTGATTTAACATTTGATGGGTATGTAACCCCTTCCATATTGGAGGTTGAAGGTGCAAAGGATGTAGCAGTAGAGAGCTTTACACTCTCAAAAAGCTACTCTATGGCTGGCTGGAGAGTGGGTTTTATAGTCGGAAATCCAAAGATGATAAATGCTCTTCAAAAGATAAAGTCTTGGTTTGATTATGGTATGTTTACGCCAATTCAAGTAGCTTCAACTATAGCACTTGATGGTTCTCAAGATTGCGTTGATAACATAACTGCTACTTATCAAAAAAGAAGAGATGTATTGCTAGAGAGCTTTGAAAATGCTGGCTGGAAGATAGACAAACCAAATGCAACTATGTTTGTGTGGGCAAAGATACCTGAAATTGCTCAACATTTAGGGAGCATGAGTTTTTCAAAGCAGCTTTTAACAGAGGCAAAGATAGCAGTAAGTCCAGGAATTGGCTTTGGTGAGGGTGGTGATGGATATGTGAGAATTGCTCTTATCGAGAATGAAAACAGAATTCGCCAAGCAGCAAAGAGTTTAAAAAAATATTTAAAGAGCTTAGAGAAATAAAATATAAAAAACAAGACAACCTATACAGAAGCTTTTGTTGGACTTGTTAGGCAAAAAGGGGATATTTAAATGGTAAAAGTTGGAATTATTGGAGTTGGAACTGTTGGTGCGAGCGTTGTAAAGATCCTTGAAGAAAATTCTGATATTATTGAGGCAAGAAGTGGTAAAAAGATAGTTCCTATTATGGGGATAGTTAGAGACTTAAACCGCGATAGAGGTGTAAATATCTCACTTAGTACAGATGTAGATGATATTTTAGAAAATGATGATATTGATATCATTATCGAGCTTATGGGTGGTGTTGATGAGTCGTTTGAGGTGGTGAAAAAGGCTCTTAAGAGTGGCAAGTCGGTAGTGACTGCAAACAAGGCACTTCTAGCCTATCATCGTTATGCTTTACAAGATATTGCTGGTTCGACCGCTTTAGGGTTTGAGGCTAGTGTTGCTGGAGGCATTCCTATCATCAAGGCTCTTAGAGAGGGGTTGAGTGCAAATCATATAGAGTCAATTAAGGGTATTATGAATGGGACTTGTAACTTTATTTTGACAAAAATGATGAGTGAGGATATAGAGTTTAAAGCTGTTTTAGATGAAGCACAAAAACTAGGCTATGCAGAGGCCGATCCTTCGTTTGATGTTGGTGGATTTGATGCAGCTCATAAGCTTCTCATATTGGCTAGTATCGCTTATGGGGTTCATGCTAATCCCGAGGATATACTCATAGAGGGAATTGAGCAGATAAGCAGTGAAGATATATTTTTTGCTAAAGAGTTTGGTTACAGTATCAAACACCTTACTATTGCAAAAAAATGTGATAATAAAAAAGTGGAACTAAGAGCCCATCTAGCACTTGTTCCAGCTTCACAAATGATAGCAAAAGTAGATGGTGTTATGAATGCGATTAGTGTTATTGGCGATAGAGTTGGTGAGACTATGTATTATGGAGCGGGAGCTGGTGGAGACGCTACTGCTAGTGCTGTAGTTGCGGACTTGATTGATATAGCTAGAGCAGGGCAAAGCTCTCCTATGCTTGGATTTAAAAGAGGACTAGAGGGCGGGGAGTTTACACTTTTAAGCTCAGATGATATTGAGACAAAGTACTACATAAGAATTAAGGTCTCTGATGAAGTAGGAGTTTTGACTAAGATAACCGCTATATTGGGAAGTTTTGGAATTTCTGTAAATAGCTTTTTGCAAAGACCAGACCAAGACATAGCTACCGCAACTCTTCTTTTCTCTACACATAGATGCAGAGAGTTAGATATACAAAATGCTATAAAAGAGCTTGAAAAACTCTCTACATGTAGAGGTAAGCCTGTTATGATTAGGATTGAAGATTAGCCTTTTTATTGGAAATAAGGCAGAAGATAGAGCAGTAGAGTGTTTAAAAAGGAGTGATTATATTATTGTAGAGAGAAATTTTCACTCAAAATTTGGTGAGATAGATGTTATTGCAAAAAAAGATGATATTTTACACTTTATTGAAGTTAAATATTCAAAAGAGTATGATGCTTTAGAGAGAATAACACCTAAAAAACTAAGAAAAATTATAAAAACAGTGGACTACTACTTGTACCAAAAAAAGATTGATTTAGACTATCAGATTGATGCACTCATAGTGGATGATAATTCAATCGAAATCATAGAAAATATTAGTTGCTAAAAATTACTATTAAAAACTAGCTAAAGTTTAAGCTAGAAAATGTATAATCATAACTATAAAACATAATTAGGAGAGAGTGATGGGAAAATATTTAGATTTAACAGCAGCAAACTTTGATGAGACAATCAAGGAGGGTATAGCATTAGTGGATTTTTGGGCTCCATGGTGTGGTCCTTGTCGCATGCTTGCACCTGTGATAGAGGAGCTAGCTGAAGAGTTTGATGGTAAGGCAAAAATCTGCAAGGTAAATACAGACGAAGAGCAAGATATCGCGGTTAAGTATGGTATCCGTTCAATCCCTACAATCTTGTTTTTTAAAGATGCAGAGCTAGTAGATCAGATGGTCGGAGCCTCTTCAAAACAAGTTTTAGCTGATAAAATTAACTCGCTTTAAGCTATGGGGTTAAATGTAGGACGAGGGCAATTTTCCCTTGTCTTCGCCTCTTTTTTTGGGGCTGCTATGATAGCAGCTGCTTTTGCGTACTCTAATTATAGATTTTCACAGTATAAGTTTATAGACTTTTCACAATCTATTTTTTATACAAAAGATGATATTTTCACTCCAAAATATGATGAGTTTATAGTGGTGATTTTTAGCTCCAATATGCAAGATTTTGATACAATTAAAAATAAAATATCCAAAGAGTATCCTATCGTAGCAATAGACATGTTTCAGCAAAAAAGAGGAGAGATAGATGAGGTTTTATATATATGGGCTGGTATGAACAGGCTTCTTCAAGTAATTCAACGCTTCAATATAGTTGAGATTCCAAGTAGTTTTAAGATTAAAAGGTATAGAGACACAAACTTTAAGCAAGATAGTTTAGTAAAAGTAATAAAATAAGGAAAAACAATGATACTTGATTTAGCGATAATTGGTGGTGGTCCTGCTGGGCTAACAACTGGTATGTACGCAACTCGTGGTGGACTTAAAGATGTAGTGATGTTTGAAAAAGGTATACCAGGAGGGCAGATAACAGGAAGTAGTGAGATAGAGAACTACCCTGGAGTTGCTCATAAAGTAACTGGCATGGAGCTTATGGAGCCGTGGCCAGAGCAGTGCATGAGATTTGGCATGAAGCATCGCATGGAAGAGGTTAGTAGGGTTAGTAAAGAAGCAGATACTTTTAAAATTGCACTTCTTGGTGGTGAGACTGTAGAGGCTAAGAGTGTTCTAATCTCAACAGGAAGTACGCCAAGACGAGCAGGGATTAAAGGCGAAGATGAGTTTTTTGGAAAAGGTGTCAGTACTTGTGCTACATGTGATGGATTTTTCTATAAAAATAAAGAGGTTGCAGTTTTAGGGGGTGGTGATACAGCTCTTGAGGAGGCATTACATCTTGCAAATATCTGTTCAAAAGTATATTTAATTCATAGAAGAGATGAATTTAGGGCTTCACCAATAACGGTAGAAAAAGTAAAAAAATCAGACAAGATAGAGTTAATTTTAAACTCAAATATTAAAGAGATAGTTGGCGATAATATGGGTGTTACTGGTGTTTTGATTATTGATAAGCAAGATAATGAGAGAGCTTTAGACCTACTTGGTATTTTTGTTTTTGTTGGTATGAATGTAAATAACTCAATCTTAAGACAAGCTGATGGAAGTTACTTATGTGATTTGGATAAAAATGGAAATGTGATAGTTGATTTAAAGATGAAGACTTCAGTAAAAGGTCTATTTGCAGCAGGGGATATAAGGATAGATGCTCCAAAGCAAGTAGTAAGTGCGGCAGGTGATGGTGCGATAGCAGGCATACAGGCGATAGAGTATATTAACGACTAAGGAAGATTTGTGTTAAATATAGGAATTCACGGTTCAACAGGTAGAGTTGGAGAGCTTTTAATAGAGAATTTAAAAAAAGAGGAAGATGTGCGACCCTATATGCTTCATGCTATCGAAGAGTTTAGTTTTGCTCTTCCGCAAGAAGTAGAGATTACTGATGAAGTGAATCTTCTCTTAAAGAGGAGTGATGCTGTTATAGATTTTACTATTGCCGTTGGAACTCAAAATCTTTTAGAGAGTTCTTTGAGTAATCCAACTCCTTTGGTCATAGGGACAACAGGTTTAAGCTCTCATCAATTGAATCTTCTAAGAGAGGCTAGCACAAAAATGCCAGTTCTTTACTCAACCAATATGTCACTTGGAGTTGCAGTAATGAATAGGCTTGTTGAGCTTGCCTCAAAAAATCTTAGTGATTTTGATATAGAGATAGTTGAACAGCACCATAGATATAAAAAAGATGCGCCAAGCGGAACCGCTATCACTCTAGGAGAGTATGCCGCAAGAGCTAGAGGGCAAGAGTTAGACGCTGTAAGAGTTAGCGGAAGAGATGGGCTTATTGGCGAGAGAAGCAAGGATGAAATTGCTATTATGGCTTTAAGGGGTGGTAATATAGTGGGTCGCCATACGGTTGGTTTTTACAATGATGGCGAGTTTATAGAGCTAAATCATACTGCAACAAGCAGAGATACTTTTGCAAAAGGTGCGATTAAAGCGACAAAATGGATAGTTAATCAACCAAATGGCTTATATCATATAAGTGACTGCTTGGGACTAAATTAGTGTGTGCAATAGTAGGTGTTTTTGGCAATAGTGAGGCCTCGAGAGTGGCCTACTACGCACTCTTTTCTATGCAACACCGCGGACAAGAGGCGACAGGGATAAGCTGTAGTGATGGTGAACACATAACAACAATTAAAAAAAGAGGTTTAGTGACTGATGTCTTTGATGAGTCTGCACTTAACAAACTCAAAGGTCATATGGCGATAGGTCACAATAGATACTCAACAGCAGGAAGAGAGTCTGTATTAGATGCCCAGCCAGTTTTTGCAAACTATCAGTTAGGCGAAATATCTGTAGCTCACAATGGTAACTTGATAAATAAGAATGAGGTAAGAAGCTCATTGATAGAACAAGGTGCTATCTTTCAGTCCTTTACGGATACAGAAAACATAATTCACCTCATAGCAAGAAGTCAAAAAGAGAGGCTAAGAGATAGAGTGATAGAGGCTTTAGAGGTTATAAAAGGAGCATACTGTCTTTGTATTCAAAGCAGAAGCAAGATGTTTGCCATAAGAGATAGATATGGGATTCGCCCTTTTAGCTTGGGTCGCCTTAAAGATGGTGGGTATATAGTTTCCAGTGAGACTTGTGCTTTTGATTTAGTTGGTGCTAAATTTGTCAGAGACATCAGACCTGGAGAGATGATAATCTTTGAGAAGGGTTGTGATGAGTTTAAGTCAATTCAGCTATATGAACCAGATCCACACATATGTGCTTTTGAGTATATATATTTTGCAAGACCTGATAGCGATATTGAGGGTAAAAATGTATATGAAACTAGAAAAGAGATGGGAAGAGCACTAGCAAGAGAGCATAAGGTGGATGCGGATTTAGTTATGCCAGTTCCAGATAGTGGAGTAGGTGCGTCACTGGGTTATGCAGAGGAGAGTGGCATACCTTTCGAGATGGGGATTGTCAGAAATCACTATGTAGGCAGAACCTTTATAGAGCCAACCCAAAAGAGACGCGATATGAAGGTGAAGTTAAAACTCTCTCCAATTCGCTCACTTCTAAAAGGTAAAAAAATAGTTGTAATTGATGATAGCATTGTAAGAGGTACAACTGCAAAGAGAATTATAAAAATCTTAAAAGAGGCTGGAGCTAGTGAGGTGCATATGCGTATAGCTTCACCAACGATAGAACATCCCTGTAGATATGGTATAGATACCCCAAGTTATAAAGAGCTTATAAGTGCAAACTATAACATAAAAGAGGTTGAGGACTATATCGGTGCAGACTCTTTAGATTTTTTGAGTATTTATGCTCTTAAAAAAAGTCTTGGCAATGACACAAACTACTCTTTAGTGAGTTTTGATGGAAACTATTTTATCAAGTAATGCAAGAGGTATTAACTGCAGGGAGATATTTTCGTAAAAAATATGGCGTTAATGTGTATAAGACCCCTATCTCAATGCATGGGTTCACATGTCCAAATATAGATGGAACCAAGGCTCGTGGCGGTTGTGTATTTTGTGAAAATGAGTCTTTTAGTCCAAACCTAGGGGTGCAAAAACCAAAAGGGACATCTTTAAATATGAGCTCCCTAAATAATCCTTTTCTCTCCTCTCAATTAGCACAGCTTGAGTTACAATTCAATCAGAGTAGAGTTAAACTTTCAAAAAAATTTAATGCAAAAAAATTTTTAGTCTATTTTCAGTCTTTTACAAACACTTATGCTCCATTTGATACACTAAAAACTCTCTATGATAGAGCATTTGAACTAGAAGATACAGTGGGTATAAGCATAGGCACTAGAGCGGATTGCGTTGAGGATAGACTACTTGAGTATCTAAGTGAAAAATCAAAAACTAAAGAGGTTTGGGTTGAGTATGGTATCCAATCAACGGACAATAAAACACTAGAGAGAATCAACAGAGCAGAGAAAATAGAGGAAGTTTTAGAGCAGATAAAAAAGACAAGAGAGTATGGGTTAAAAGTTTGTATTCATCTCATATTTGGGCTACCCGATGAGAGTGGAGAGACAATGCTAAATAGTGTTCAAGCTGCTATTGATTTGGAAGTAGAGTCCATAAAAATTCACCCTCTGTATGTTGTCAAAAAAACTGCACTAGCAGGTGATTTTAAAAAAGGAAAATTTATCCCCATAAGTGAAGAGCAATATATAGATACGCTAGTAAAAACCATAAAAATGGTACCTCAGGAGATGGTAATACAAAGAGTGAGTGCTGGAGTAAGTGATGATAGTTTGCTCTCTCCTAGTTGGTGTTATGATAAACACAAGCAGATGTTTAATATAAAAAAGGCACTCAAAAAAGAGGGCTACAACTATTAGGCTCCTTTTAACCCGAATTATGTAATAGAAATCACTAAACTAGCACTCATCATTATACCTACGGCATTTATAAAGCATTCCTTTTGCATAATTCGGATTTAAAAGGCTTATTATCGACAATAGAGCTTGTAGTTCATAAAGGGGTTTTTAAAGTATGGAGGAAAGGGCATAGAGACAGAGAAGTTTTTAAGCTCTCCTTTGCGAAAATTTTTTGCAATTATAAACTCATTGATAATCGTAGAGGGTCTCTCATTCTTTTTTCTAGTGAAGAAGCTAAAGCCTGAGGGAGAAAATACTTGAGTACCAGTTACTCCGCCACCAGTCATGGCATTGTTGACAAGCTTTACTTTTAGTTTGCATCTTCCTATGTTAAAATTTCCAGTATTTCTTATCTGCCCTCTTAGAGTAAATGCTTCTGTTATAAGAACGCGCTCTTGGGTTACATTTTCTAATTTTGCTACTTTTGTGTACTTATCTATGATAAACATAGAGGATATAGCCAATAGGCATACAACAAGAAAATTTGAAAACAGCATTGGAAGTATAAGTTTTCTGTTTGTCTGTTTTAATGCAATAACACTAAACAGAATAAACACAACTAAAAGAATAAGAAGAGCAAACCAGTGTAAAATAGTAAAGTATGCCATTAGTCTCTCCTTAGTAGCACTCTGAATTTATGGAGACATTTATATCTTTTAGGTATCTGTATCCATCAAAAACAGCTCTAAAATCTTTTGTCATATTTAGCTCTATAGTCTCATCCACTACTATCGTCTTTTTTCTTAATGGCTTTAGTTGGTTCAGAAAAACCTTAACGCTATTGTCACTGTTTTCTATCACAGATATATCAACTCTACATATTGAGAAGCTTTTTTTAGATATATTTTTAATGCTACCTGTAACCATAAGTGCATCTGAAAAATTTAGTTTTTTTACTTCTATTAGAGTGCTTAGCGAAGGGCGAAGATATCTATCTAGGTAGTGCTTAAGTATAAACGGTCCAGCAAATAGCAGAACCAATGAGAGCATAAGGATAAAAATTGAAAAAACAGGACCTCTTCTTGCTACAAGTATTGACAGCAAAATCATAGCAAAAAAGAGAAGAGCTAGCCATGCATAAGCGATATAGTCATAGGCTGTAAAATGTTCCATATAGACTGAAATTGAAGCTTTGAGCCTATCTAGGTTTGACATGCTATTTTGTCCTTGAGTTTTTCTCTTCTATGCCACTAGTTCCAAATCTTCTTTTTAACTCTTGCTTTACTAAATCAGGATTTATATTTTTATGAGCAAGTGCCACTAGAGTGTGAAAAGCTAAATCTGCTGCTTCATATATAATCTCTTTTCCATCACCATCTTTTACTGCAAAACTAAATTCACCAGCCTCTTCAACTACTTTTTTAAGTATGGAATTATCTCCTTTTTTTAAAAGTGAAGCTACATAGGATTTTTTTGGATCAGCAAGTTTTCTCTCTTGAATTGTGTGGTATAGTCTGTCGCTTATGCTGTATGAGTCCATATCTTTTAAAACTTTACTAGGAGTATCTTCAACATCAACTCTATTGAAGAAGCATGATTTTCGTCCTGTGTGGCAAGCAGCTTCACCATCTTGAATGACTTTGAGTAAAATTGTATCTAAATCACAATCAAGATAGATCTCCTCTACATGTTGAATATTCCCACTACTCTCGCCTTTTTTCCAGATTTTTTTTCTGCTTCTTGAGTAGTAGTGGGCTAAACTTGTATCACATGTAAGCTCTAAAGCCTCTTTGTTCATGTATGCTAGCATTAGAACTTTGCTAGAGCCTAACTCCTGCACAATTGCAGGAATTAGGATGTTTCTTGACCAGTCTATACTTTTTAGCATTAGTTAGTTATGGCTGCGGTCTGCTGTGTGTTTTTAGTGTCTACCCAGATGTTTGGAACTGCTCCACCAGGTGTTAGGAATATCTTAGCATCTGTATTTACTTGAAGTGCTTCGTTGAACTTGCCTTGAACCTCTATCTGCCTCAAATTAAGTAGTTCAGAAGTCAAACTTTTTGCTAATTCGATATTTGCATAGGCATTTGCATCAGCCTCTATCTTTATAGCATTTGCTTGACCTTGTGCTTTTATCTCTCTAGCTTGAGCAGCACCCTCAGCGATAGCTGCAACTTTAAGTGCCTCTTGCTTAGCTCTCTCTACTTCATGTCTAGTTCTCTCTGCCTCTTGTTTTGCCACTTGAACTTTTTCTATCTGCTCTTGAATTCTTGTAGGAAGTATAATCTCTCTCATCTGAACTGTCAAAAGTTGTACTGGTTGACCTGGTTGAGCTTCAATCTTTTTTCTTATGTCATTCTCTATACCTATGGCTATCTCATTTCTCTTTTGAGGTAAGTTTTCCGCTGTAAATTGACCTATAACACTTCTTACAACATCTCTTACAACAGGGCTTATAATTTTATCTTCCCAAGTTGGCCCCCATGTAGCCATAGTTTGAGGAGCTGAAGCAGCATCAAGTTGATATTGAACTGTCAAATCAATCGAAACAGGAAGACCACGGTTGTCAAGAACTGAAATTGCATTGTTAGATATGATGCCTGAGCCTCTTTGAGTAAAGGCCGTAATGTCTTCAACTGATGTAAAGTTCATAATTCTTACTTTTGTATCCACTACAAATACCTCTTGAACAAATGGTATAAACATGTGAAACCCAGGTTGCATAGCAACTGGCTCAAACTTACCAGTAGTTGCTTTAATCCCAACTTCACCAGAGTTTATGACGGTAAAAGGTTTAGCAATAATCAAAAGTATGACTATACCAATGATTGCATAAACTATACCAGCTTTTTTACCTAAATTTTTAAAAAACTCTGGTGGGGCTATATTGATATTTGGAGGGCGTCTATCGCCTCCACCACCACTACCGCTTCCACCGCCACTACTACCACTCTTTTTTTTGAAATAATCATTCAAGTCTGCTGGCATGCTCTCTACCCTTTTTAAGTTAAATTTTTGTTCGTCATTATATCTAAATATAAGTTAATAAGTGTTTATAGTTCAAATTTCTTCCATAAACTACATCAAAATAAGCAGCTTGAAGCTTAGTTGTTATCTCTCCTCTTTTCCCATCTCCTATCATATAATTATCAACATCCCTTATAGGAGTTACCTCAGCAGCAGTTCCTGTAAAAAATGCCTCATCAGCTATATAGACCTCATCTCTAGTCACTCTTCTTCTCTCTATAGGAATTCCAGCCTCTTTTGCAAGCTCTAAAACCATAGCTTGGGTAATACTCTCTAAAGATGTATCATTTGGAGGAGAAATCAAAACACCATCTCTAACTATAAAAAAACACTCGCCACTTCCCTCAGCGATAAACCCCTCACTATCGAGCAAAAGAGCCTCTTCATAACCAGCCTCGACTGCTTCATAGTTTGCCATTTGTGAGTTAAGGTAGTTTGCAATAGCTTTTGCTTTTCCCATTGTTGAGCTTACAGGGTTTCTAGTAAATGAGACTATCTTAACTCTGATTCCCTTTTCAAGCCCCTCTTCACCAAGATAGCTCCCCCACTCCCAAGCAGCTATAGAGGTCTCTACAGGAGCTTTTACATGGCTAAGCCCCATAACTCCATAGCCAAGATAGACTATGGGTCTAAGGTATACATTTGTTTTGAAGTCATTTGAGCGAAGAAGTTCAATCTGTGCTTTTTCTAACTCTTCAACTGAATACTTTGGAGATATTCTTGTAATCTTTGCTGAGTTTAAAAGTCTTTTTGTATGCTCTTTTAGTTTAAAAATTGCCAGTCCATCGTCTGTCATGTATGCTCTTGTTCCCTCAAAAACACCATTGCCATAATGAAGTGTATGCGTCAGTATGTGAATTTGAGCACTGTCCCACTCAACAAGCTCTCCATTCATCCAAATATACTTTGCTTTTTTCATCTTTTGCCTTTTGCTAATTATATAGATATAATGCTATCAAAATCTT
Source organism: uncultured Sulfurospirillum sp. (assembly GCA_964642805.1). Taxonomy (GTDB): domain Bacteria; phylum Campylobacterota; class Campylobacteria; order Campylobacterales; family Sulfurospirillaceae; genus Sulfurospirillum_A. The sequence continues at coordinate 26,879 of CAZXOZ010000003.1, forward strand.
GCTTAAATGGAGTTTGCTATGAGGCAATCTAGTTTAAAATAAAATTATAACCCCCTTCTCGCCAAAGTCAAAGCTTCAGTGAGAGGAATTTTTTTGGAAACTTATTTTCAAAAAAAGGAGACAGTTAAATGAAAGCAGATATATATTTTGGCTCTACATGTACGAAAACACTAGAGTATAGTGAAGTATTGAGTCCTTACGATGGAAGAGTGGCCTCACAAGTTGCTCTATGTTCTAAAGAGGATGCACTAAAAGCTTTAAAAATTGCTAAAAAAAGCTCAAAGCTAGCTAAAAAAGCTCCTCTACATGTAAGAGTTGATTGGCTTTTAGATGTCGCCAAAAAGCTTGAAGTAAGCAAAGAGGAGATGGCACAAACTATCACAGATGAAGTGGGAAAGCCTATCAAATTTTCACGCATAGAGGTTAGTAGAGCCATAGAGACGATAAAGCTCTCAGCTTATGCTATGATGAGTATCCACGGGGAGACTTTTGACACAACTGCGATGCCAAGTGGAAAAAAGACTCTATCTTTCTACAAGAGAGAGCCAGTTGGGGTTGTACTAGCTATAACCCCTTTTAATTTTCCTATAAATCTTGTAGCACATAAGATAGCCCCAGCTCTAGTTGCAGGAAATGTAGTTGTGTTAAAGCCAACACCTAAAGCTCCGCTTACTGCCTTTAAGCTTGCAAAGCTGTTTATTGAGAGTGAGTTTGCTTCTATTGATGCTTTAAGTATTGTTTATGATGGTGAGGGAGTAAATGATGCTTTGGTAAAAAGTGAAACTCCAAGAGTGATTAGCTTTACAGGAAGTGTGCAAGTAGGCAAAATTATTATGGGCAATGCTGGCATAAAAAAAGTAGCACTAGAGCTTGGAGGAAATGCGGCGACCTATATAGACAGTAGTGCCGATATAAAATATAGTGCAAATAAGTGTGCTTTAGGAGCTTTTATAAATTCTGGGCAAGTCTGCATATCTTTGCAGAGAATCTATGTCAATAGTAGGATTTATGATGAGTTTGCACAAGAGCTAGCTAAAGAGACGAAAGCTTTACATGTAGGAAATCCTTATGATGAGAGAACATTTATAGGACCCATGATAAATATCGAATCAGCACAAAAAGCAAAAAGCTGGGTACAAAGTGCAAAAGATGAGGGTGCAAAACTATTGTGTGGTGGAAGTTGTGAGAATCTGATGTTTGTACCAACTATTATGACAGATGTAACACAAGATATGAGTATAGTTTGTGAAGAGGTTTTTGCCCCAATAGTCTCACTCATAAAAGTGGAAGATTTTGATGATGCAAAAGAGAGGATGAATGACTCTGTTTACGGACTTCAGCACTCTATATTTTCAAATGACATGTCTACATGTAGACGAGCTATAGACGAGCTAGAAGCTGGTGGTGTAGTGATAAACGATATACCGACTCTTAGATTTGATATACAGCCTTATGGCGGTATAAAAAATAGCGGTATTGGCAAAGAGGGACCAAAGTATGCAATACAAGAGGAGTATACTCAGATAAAATCTGTTATAATTTGCTAAAAAATTTTAAAAGGATATTTTATGTTAAAAGTTGGAGATAAAGCACCAGAGCTAACTCTACCAAATCAAGATGGAGTTGAGGTAAGCTTGAGAGATTTAGAAGGAAAGTGGATAGTTCTATATTTTTACCCAAAAGACAATACACCAGGCTGTACAACGCAGGCATGTGAGTTTACAGAGGCTCTACCAGTTTTTGATGATTTAGATGCGGCTATACTTGGAGTCAGTCCAGATAGCCCTAAAAAGCATACAAATTTTATTGCTAAAAAAAATCTACTTATAACGCTTTTGGCAGATGAGAGTAAAGAGGTATGTGAAAAGTACGGAGTATGGCAGCTAAAAAAGATGTGCGGTAGAGAGTACATGGGAGTTGTTCGTTCAACTTTTCTTATATCGCCAGAGGGCAAGATCGAAGCTCTATGGCAAAAAGTAAGAGTTAAAGGTCATGTTGAAACAGTAAAACAAAAACTCAAAGAGATTGTTAAATAACGGTTTCTAGTGCATAAGGTCAGCTATTTAAAGCTTTAAATATTTCTAAAAGACACTTTTATAACTAGCTTTCATCCTCTTTGCTAGTTAATACCATATTCATATGTTTTTGTTATAATAGCATTTTTATGAGGATAGATATGAGTGATATGGTAAAAAACTACTTAGTTTACGGAGACGAATCGTTAGATGTTCGAGGCGAGATAGAGAGAATCGACTCTTCTATTGAGGCAATTCATGTAGATAAATTTTTAAAAAACAGAGTACTTCCAAGCAGTAGTCATGTTATTATTTTGGCAAATACTGATGAGACTAAGAAGATATTTCAAAAGGCTTGTCTTGATGATTTCAGTGTGGCAATCCTTGCTTTAAAAAATCAAAATACTCTTCGTGCCACTTTTGAAATACCGTTAAAAATTGAGGATGCTTTAAAAATTGCCCTAAACAGTATACCAAAACCACTTGATCTTCTTTATGCCAATGGAGAGATTGTTTTATGGGGAGCGCTTGTTGGCGATGCACCACCGCTTACATATAGATCCATCTCTCGCTCTAATGGCTCTTTAAGGGAGCGCTATATACTTCTAATAGATGCTTTTAAAAAACTAAGACTGCTTAAGCAGACAAAAATAAAGCTTACAACAAAAAAAGGACAAGAGATAAGCACTGTAGCTAGTGGTATTGTAATTATTGAGCACGATAACCATACTTTTGCATCATCTCTAGTTCAAGATGCTTTATCGTTTGGTGATAGTAAGCTTTCAGCTCTTTTAGTGAGTCCTACTTCTATTGTAGATTATTTGCACTACCTCTATGTTTCAATTTTTAATAATTCAAAAAAGAAGTCATTGCCAAATTCGGTTGGATTTATAAAGAGCGAATCTTTAAATATAGAGAGTACGCCATCACTTAAAGTTATGATAGATGGAAAAGAGGTGGGTGAGACGCCGATAAAGTTTGAAGTAAAAAAACAGGCGATTAAATTTAGTGCTAGTGATGCATTTTGGGCTAAAAGTAAAGAGGGAGTTTCTGAAAAAGAGACTGTAAAGCTCTCTGGGTTACCAACTACTTCCGAAAGTGTGGAGTATAATCGAGGAACTCTACCATTTTTTACACATGCCGGTGAAGAGAAGTATCGTGAGCTATTTGCATCACTTAGAGAGCAAGGAAGAGTAGAGCCAACATTTGTGATAATGATAGTTTTGAGCACTGTTTTAGCTACGGTTGGACTTTTTTTAAACTCCGCATCTGTTGTAATTGGTGCGATGCTTATAGCCCCTTTGATGCAACCAATTGTTTCTAGCTCAATGGGGGTGCTTAGAAGTGATCTAAATCTACTTATAAGCTCATTTAAAACGGTTGGAATTGGTGTTTTTTTAGTGCTTTTGACTTCTGCATTTATAGCTTTTGCATTGCCATTTGAAAACCTTACTAGTGAGATTTCTGCAAGACTTAGACCGTCGCTTTTAGATTTAATTGTGGCTCTTGCTTCGGGAGTTGCTGCTGCGTATGCAAAAAACAATGAGAAGATTATCGGCTCACTTGCTGGTGTAGCAATTGCTGTTGCTTTAATCCCTCCTTTAGCATCTGCTGGAATAGGCATTGGCTGGATGCAGTTTGATATTTTTTATCAAGCTTTTTTACTTTTTATGACAAATCTTGTCGGCATTATTTTTGCTGGAGCCTTAACATTTTTAGTTATGGGATTTGCACCTATTAAGCGTGCAAGAAAAGGATTAGTTTATGCTTTACTAGTATCACTTCTGATTGCAGCCCCTCTTTATTTCTCATTTAAAAGTATGTCGATAGATTCACAAATTCGAACGGTATTAGAAAAAAATATATATAAATTAAAAGGGAAAGAGGTTAAAATAGAGAATGTTATCATCAAACATCAAAATGGGCTAATTGTTAAATGCGATTTAATAGTGCTTGAAATACTAAGTCAAGCAGAGTTGATGCAACTAAAAGAAAAACTAAAGTCCAACTTAGGTTATGAATTTTCTCTCGAGGTGATACAAAGAGTCCGTCTTTAATCACAAACTTCTATTTTTGCTTGTCGCCACACTACCCTCTTTGACTCGTTTTGCAAACTCAGTCTGCTCTCCTTGAGCTAGTGTTTTGGCCTGCTCTACCCACTTCTCTCTCTCTATTCTTTTAGGGAATGCTATTTTTTTGTTCACTGAAGAGATCTCTTTGTCGCTCCAAGATGCAATTTGACTAAAACTATAAATACCTGCTTGATTCAATACCCCCTCTAGCACCCTACCAATACCTTTTATAAGCTGAAGATTATCTCTTTTTTCTGACTGATTAGATGGTTGAGAACTAGATGCAACCGCTAACTGCTTTTTGAGATTTAGTATCTCTTGATTTGCAATATTTAGGTTATTGCTACTTTTATCATTAGCACTTTCAAGCTTATTATGCCAAATTTTTTTAGTATCGTCCAGCCTAATTTCCCATATTTTATCGCTGTTAAGTAGCTTCTTTTTGCATCTATCACTACTAAACAACAGTCCTATAAAAAATCCTATTACCCCTGCTATCAACAAGCATATTAGTATTTGAAACAACAAGTAACTCATAATTCAACTCCTTTAATAATGAATTCTATTCTTCTGTTTTTCTTTTTCCCCTCATCTGTATCATTGCTAGCAATAGGTCTAGATTTACCATATCCTATCGACTCAAGCCTGCTTGCCTCTATGCCTTTGTTAATTAAGTAAATCTCTACAGAGTGTGCTCTTTTTGCACTTAGTATCATATTGCGAGCATCGCTTCCATCAGAGTCAGTATGCCCTTCAATAACTATTTCATCATCTTAGCACTCTTTTGCAATCTTAGCAATTCTATCTAGAAGATTATAGCTGCTGGGGCTAATGGTTGCTATATTATATTTAAACTCTATCTTATCTCGTGAAAGCAAATCACTTAATCTATCTTGACAATAGTCTTTTTTAGACTCAAAAATTTTAGTAGGGATTTTTATATTATAGGTTCCAATATAATTACTATGCAAGCTATCTATAAAATCTAAGATAAGCAGATTTTTTTTATCCTGATTTTCAATATGACCATCAATAATAAAACTATTATCTTTAATTGTGAGCTGACCATAATCTAGGACTTTCAGCTTATCTAAACCAAGTTTTATACTTTCATGCCAAGCCACTGGTGCACCTTGTGACTCTTGTAGATTGTAAATAATATTTTTATTGCCAAAAATAGATTTAGCATGCTTTACTAGAGCTATGCGAGTGTTTTGGTTTGGCACATAACCATCCAATACCACTCTATTGTTTATGCTCTTAATTATAGTTATTATGTATGGAGATGGAGTAGGTTTTATTGTAATTTGGTTATCAACCCCTGCTACACCATCTAAATCTTTCGCAATAGTTTCCGCTTGAGCTTTTATGTCAGTACTTAAAGCTACCCCAGTTAGCACTAGAGTTCTAGTCATTGCTAGATTTTCACCTTTTATTTTCACATCAATCCAGCTCATATTCTTTGCTTTATAGCTATTTTGAGCTTGTGTAACTAAGTCACCTTTTATCTTTATAGATTTAGCAGTAAAGCAGATATATGACAATATTCCAATTAGCACTATACCTAGTATCAACAGTAACCACTTTTTCATAAACTATCCTTGGATCAGTAGAAGTCTCTAAATGCATATTTTAACATTAATTATTTTTAAATACAAATTATGAAACTAACCTTACGCTCTTTTTTACAAAAGCGTGTAAGGTCAGTAAGTAATAAGTCATCTAAAACAGAATTTATATCGGGATATTTAAATACAAATTTGCTATTCAAAAGTTTTTTTGGAAAAGTATTTTGCCCATCACTCAAAACTTGTGAGCCCTCTCCAAAAAGTAACTTTAGTACAAAGACAGGCAGAGGTAAAATTGCTGGTCTATTGAGTTTTTTAGCCAATATTTTTGTAAATATCCTGTTAGTTATTGTGTTGGATGCAGAGAGATTGAAGACACCGCTTAGCTCCTGATGTGCAATGATATGATTATAGGCTCTAGCTAAATCTTCAATATGTATATATGAAAAAGCTTGTGTACCTTTACCTATAACACCTCCTAATCCTAGTTTAAATGGCAACATCATCCTTTGTAGTGCCCCTCCATGCCCCATTACAACAGAGAATCTAAAAATTACTAGTCTCTTACGCACTTGCATCGCCTCTCTCTCCCAAGCTTGACATAGCTTGGTTAAAAATGAATCCCCATAGCTGTAGTCATCTTCATCGCATAAAATATCATTAGCGTAAATACCTATTGCAGAGGTGGAGACAAGAGTCTGTTCTCTATTGTTTGCATTCATTGCATCTACCAATGACCTAGTCGTCTCTATTCTGCTTTTAAAAAGTAGTTTTTTATAATCTTTACTCCATCTTTGGATGATATTTGCTCCTGAAAGATTTATGACAATATCAACATCAGAGATAGCATTATTTAACTTGTTTGCATCTCTCATGACATCTCTTTTAAGAGCTACAACATCATATACTTTTTCAATAAAATAAGATTGCAAATATTTGCCCACAAAACCACTTGCGCCACAGATGGCTATTTTCATTTTAGACTCCAGTTTTTACTGTACAAAATACTTATATCCAATACTTGCTTTAACCCAAATTATGCAATAGAATCACTAAACAGCATTCATCATTGTGCCTACGGCATCTATAAAAAATCATCACTTAACCTTTTAATCAAGCTCAAATTTTTTTACAAACACCCCAAGTACAAACATAAACGCTATTTTAGCAATTCTATTGCATAATTCGGATTTAATGACAAACCTCTTTTTGCCCAGCCCCCTCGTTTGTGAGGCTTCCTATCAAGAGAGTGATTTCCTTTCTCTGATTTTAAAAAATGTATCTCATCCAATTCTACTATCCCCTGTAGTTTTTTAGTCTTAACATCTTCTGCTACTTTTAGCATACGGTACCTCCATCTAAAAGATGCACTATTGGCTACCTTGCAGTGTTTTGCACTCTGCTCTATAGTCAAGCTATTTATCAAGTTTTGTATATACTTTTTCCATACTTCTTTATGTCTTAGTCTTGCTAAGGGTGTTTTGCTTAGAGTATTAAATATCTTATGGCACTCTTTACATTTGTATCGATGAAGATTTGACCTATAGCCCCATCTATAAATTGATGTTGTACCACAATGAGGACAATGGTTTACTTATTCTGTAATATCTTCTATAGTCCTAATTGAACATTTTTGATTA
>CAZXOZ010000004.1:0-33281 GCA_964642805.1 uncultured Sulfurospirillum sp.
TCTCCTTAAATATAACTATTTATTCAAGGAATATTATATCACAAAGTCCATGGAAGAGATAGTCTGTTTGCATAAATTTACTCCTTTGTGGAGTGCTATATGTTTTTGAGCTTGTACAGAATTTAGCTATTTGCTTGAGAACTCAACTAGACCCTCTGTTGGAGAGCTAGCTGTTGCAAATGGTTTTTTTAAAATTCTTCCCGCTAAAAAACTTTTTCGTCCCGCTATTACTGCATGTTTCATCGCTTCTGCCATTAGAATTGGATTTTTTGCTTGTGCAATTGCCGTATTTGTTAGAACTCCATCAGCACCTATCTCCATAGCGATTGCAGCGTCACTTGCACACCCTATTCCAGCATCAACGATAACAGGTACGCTTACAGCTTCTTTAATGAAAAGAACATTGTATCTGTTTTGAATTCCAAGACCGCTTCCTATAGGAGATGCTAGGGGCATTATAGCACTACTTCCTGCATCTTCAAGTCTTTTTGCCATAATTGGGTCATCATTGGTGTAGGTCATTATGTTGAAGCCATCTTTCGCTAGAACTTCGCATGCTTCGAGAGTTGCCGCTACATCTGGATAGAGAGTTTTTGCTGTGTCGCCTATGACTTCGAGCTTTATCAAGTTTAAACCAGTCGCTTCTCTGACCATCCTAAAGAGAGTTATAGCATCTTCAGCAGTTGTGCAACCCGCACTATTTGGAAGAAGTTTTATGTCTGTATCCTTGAAGTAGTCCATAAGATTTTCCTCTTTAGGATTTGTTATATTTACTCTTCTAACAGCTACTGTTATAAGCTTTGAACCACTTGCGATTGTAGCATCTTTTGTTGTTTGAAAGTCAGGGTACTTTCCGCTTCCTACTATAAGTCTACTTTGAAAATCTATATTGGCTACTTTTAAAATATCACTCATTTTATCTCTCCTTATCTGTTAAGTATATCTATTATTGTCTTAGGTAGAAGTTTATGCTCTAAAATTTTTATATTTTTACTAAACTCCTCTAAGCTCATATTGTCTACTTTTTCAAAACTCTCTTGAAGTATAATTTCGCCAGAGTCTAACTCTTCACTCACAAAGTGAACGCTAATACCTCCTGTTTCCATATCTGAGTAGTAGCTTTCCTTTATAGCATTTGCACCCTTAAAAAGAGGAAGCAAAGAGGGGTGTAAATTTATAGCAACAATATTTTTTATAAAATATGGAGTCAAAATCCTCATAAATCCAGCAAGAACAGTAAGTTCTGCCCCACTACTTTTTATCGCTTTTACCATCTCTCTATCAAAACTCTCTCTATCTTTAAAATCTGCATGTTCGATTATAATTGCTTCAAGACCATATTTTTTCGCTTTTTTTATACCAAGAGCATCCTTTTTATTGCATATAAGACAGGAAATTTCAATCTTACATGTAGAGAATATTCTATTATGAACTGTCTCTATGATTTTTTCTAAGTTTGAACCAGAGCCACTAAAAAGAACTGCTATCTTTTTTACAACCACTTTATGCCTTCGCATAAATCCTCTGGAGTTAGTCCAAAGCTTGCACATTTGCTTTTAGCTGCTAGTTGTGTGTGAGCTAACGAAGCACTCAAGGCTGAGTCAAGTTGTGAGTAGCCTTGTGCCATAAGTGAGCCTATCATGCCAGCGAATACATCACCACTTCCACCCTTTGCTAGTTTTGCACTTCCTAGTGGATTTATATATAACTTATTATTTTTTGTTATGATTGTGTTAGCACCTTTTAAAATCAAGACTGATTTTGGATATCTTTTAGAAAACTCTCTTGCCCATTTGAATCTGTTAGTTTGTACCTCATCTGTTTCAATATCAGCAATATCTAAAACTCTTAAAAGAGTCGCAAACTCTCTTGGATGCGGAGTTAAAACAGTATCCTCTTTTTTCTCTAAAATCTCTTTCATAATTTTGTGAGAAAAAAGATCAGCATCCACTACTAAAGGTTTTTGGTGAAGAAGTAAAAAATCAAGAAGCTTTTCGTCTGAATAAATACTGCCCATTCCCATGCCAGCAACTACAACTGAGAATTTTTTAGGAAGAGATTCACTACTCATAATACTAAGTGGCAGATTGTTTCTATTTTTGCCACAAATGGTAACAAGACCAGCTCCAAAGTTAAAAGCAGATATTGCACTTAGATGACTCGCCCCCTCTTTATGCCCACCTATGACTACGACATGTCCAAAATCACCCTTATTGACTACTTTTTTAGCTCTATATGGAAGTTTTAAATCAGACTCCTCAAGAAGAAAACTACTCTCTTTTGTCTCATAGTTTTTTCTACTAACCCCTAGATTTGCTACTTTTATCTCACCAACACACTCTTTTGCAACATCACTAAACAGAGACTCTTTTAATGCTCCCATAGTAACTGTAATATCAGCTTCAAAGCATACTGATTTTACTCTTCCTTCGCTGTCTAGGCCAGTAGGAACATCACAAGCAATTTTTTTTGCTTGTTTTAGGTTTAGCTGCTTTATGATTGAGGATATATTTTCATTTAAATCTCGAGTTAAGCCAGAGCCAAATAGAGCATCTATATACATGTCTGCTTCAGTTAAGCTTCCAACGACTTGTACATGTAGAGACCTGAGTCTTTTGAGCTGAAGCTTTGCCATCTCTGATTTTACTCCAGCAGGAATATAGACTGAGACATCTAGCTCGTTTGCAAGAATTCTAGCAGCACCAATACCGTCTGCTCCATTGTTTCCAGGACCACAAACAAAAAGAATTTTTTCACCTTTTTTTGTATTATTTTTTACCTCATTTGCTAGCGCGGTTGAAGCTTGCTCCATTAGAGTGTCTTCACTTAGGTGCAGTTTCTCATAGCATCTCTCATCTAAACTCTTTATCTCTTTGAAAATCTTCTGCATTATCTTCTCCTATAACTAAGAGCCTCTAAAATATGCTCTTTTTTTATTGTTAAACTCTCATTTATATCTGCTATCGTTCTTGCTATTGACTCTATTTTATGAATACTTCTATGGTTAAGACTAAATTGCGATGAGGCTTTTTGAACTATGTCGATAGCATTTTGATTAAGATTTTTTATCTTTTTAAACTCTCTTTCATTTAGCTTTGCATTTAGCTCAATTTGTCCTCGCTTTTTTTGAAATATAAAAGCCCTAAAAATCTCATCGAACATTTCACTTGAGCTTTTATCACTCCTATCTTCAAGCTCTTCACTCATCTGAATATACATATCTATCCTATCCATCAACGGCTCTGATACTCTGTTTTTATATCGCTTTATCTCTAACTCACTGCATCTGCACTCTTTTGAAGTTGAGAGTAGATTTCCACAAGGGCATGGGTTGCCAGCTGCTGCAAAGAGAAACTTGGTCTCATACTTTACTTTTGAGTTTACCCTTGAGATAAGGATTTGATTGTCTTCGAGGGGCTCACGAAGAGCCTCTAAAACAGACTTTGAGAAGTGAGGAAACTCATCAAAAAAAAGTATGCCATTGTGAGCTAATGCACACTCTCCAGCCATGGCACTAGAGCTTCCTCCTCCAAAGATACTAGGTTTCGATGAGCTGTGATGAGGACTTCTAAAAGCTCTTTTTGCACTCAACTCCTCATCCTCCCCGCTAATGCAGCTATATGCATTGGATTGAAGCATCTCTTGCATGCTCATAGGAGGCATTATGTGATGAAGTCTTTTTATACTCATACTTTTTCCACAACCAGGACTTCCCTCTAAAAGTATGTTGTGCATGCCAGCTGCACTTATAACCATAGCTCTTTTTACTCTGTTCTGCCCTTTTATGTCAGAAAAATCTAGCTCAAAATTTTTATCATAAAAATAGTTTTGATTCTCTATTTCTACCATATTTTTATATGAGAACTCCTCTTTTTTCAGAGATTTTTTATCACTCTTTATAAAATCTATCGCCTCACTTAGACTCTCAACTCCAAAAGCTTTTACATTTGGTATTTGAGCTATTTTTTGTACTATTGTTTTTGGAACCACTGCTTTTAACGACTTCTCTTTTGAGGCAAGTGAGAGCATGATTGGAAATATGGAGGAGGTTGATTTCACACTACCATCAAGTCCCAGCTCTCCAAAGATATAAAAATCTTTACATGTAAAAATCTCTTTTTGTATGTAAAGAAGTATAGCAATGCCTAAATCAAAATGACTCCCCTCTTTTTTCAAATCACTTGGAGACATACTAACAGTTATTTTTTGTGCAGGAAATTTATACTTGATATGTGTAAGTGCTGACTTTATTCGCTCTTTTGACTCTTGAATGGATTGGTTTGTCATTCCAACAATAGAGAATCCTGGCAACGCTCTTACAAATGCTGACTCAACTGCAACCTTTAAGGCTTGATTGTCTGACAGAGTAGCACAAAGGAATTTTTTGGTCATTTTATTCAAGCTATTTTTCCTCTTTTAGCTTCTTTTTCCACTCTTTTTCAAATTTTTTGCGTTTTAGGTATGAGAATTTTTCTATAAATAGACGACCTTGAAGATGGTCTAGTTCATGCTGATAAGCGATTGACATCAATCCGTCTAGCTCCCTCTCTATCATCTGTGAATTCCTGTCATAGTATCTTACGCTTATCTTCTCTTTTCTCTCAATATCCTCATAAATACCTGGCACACTCAAACAGCCCTCTTGATAAACTATACTGCCTTGAGTCTCTAAAATTATAGGGTTTATTATCTCCTCTAAATTTTCAGGTAGCTGTCTTCCCTCATCATCTGCAAGATTGATTATAAACACATTTTTAGTTACTCCAATCTGTATCGCAGCTAGTCCTATACCATCATTGGCATACATCGTCTCTCTCATATCATCTAGTAAAGAGTGAAGCTCTAAGTCAAAAGTCTCAACATCTTTTGAAACTAGCTTTAGGCGCTTATCAGGATAGGTAAGAATTTTACGAACCATCTCTACTCTTTTAAATTATTGTGTTCTATTTTTTGAGGCTCACAAACAATATAGGCGTTTAAGTTTTTACCAGTTTTTTGCAGAGAGTCTAATGCCGTTGAAATTAGTAGCTCTATTGTATAGTTAGGAGTTATGGATGCGATAGATAACTCTACATCAGTTTCTATTTCCGTGCCCCCTATGAAGAAGCTCGTTGCATATATAAGCTCGCTTATTCGTTCGCATGCTCTTTTGGTATTATTTATATCTGTGTGTTTCATGAGTATACCAAACACACCATCACCATAATGAGCAACAATATCACTTCTACGAGATGTTTTTAGTAGTAGTTTTGCTATGTTTCTAGTTAGGATTACTACATCTCTTGAGTTGCTTATGCCACTTAAAATACTCTCTTTAACTTTTGCTAGCACAAGTGTGCTTTTATGATTAAGTTGCTCTATTGATTTAGACTCATTTTGTAGTGCTTGAAGCAGGTATTTTCTGTTGTAAACTCCAAAACGAGAATCAAATATCGCTTTACTCTCCACCTCCTTTAGTATCGTGCTAGTTTTTTCATAGTGAACTTTTAAAGCCTCCATCTGCTTACCCATAAGAGAAGATAATTTTTTTAAGTCTTCATTTAGTGCTGAAGCTATATTTGTTACTAAGAGTTGATTTGTATTTATTTCAAGCTCTGCCACTCTTTTTTTGGCTATCTCTTTCATGACATTGGTATTTTTGTAGACTGTTGCTACAATCTTCATAATACTTTTTATCTGAGTAAAACTCTCCTTGGTATCCATCTCCACCTTTGCACGATGTTCATCATCATTGATGCTTTCAGCCTCTAGTAGGTCATTGATACGCCGCTTAAAAGAGAGTGGTTTATTGTCAAGAAGTTTTTCAAAGTATATTTGAAAGTTATTTGGTGTTGGTGGGATGTTGTCATCCATAAGTACTTTAAGGATATAGAGGGAGAATTTTTCTAGTTCACTATCTGAGTTTTGAGCTTTAGATGGATGAACTTCAGTATAACTACTATCTTTATCAGAGTGCTTTCTAAGACCTTTTTGAATCTTATTTTTATCTAAACGAACCATTTTGCACCACTCTCCCTAAAACTATTTATTTGAAACTTTTCTCTAGCACTTTATCGACCAATCCATACTCTACAGCCTCTTGTGAGCTCATAAAAAAGTCTCGTTCACTATCTTTTTCTACTTTTTTGACAGTCTGCTTTGTATTTTTTGCTAAAATCTCATTTAAAGACTTTTTGAGCCTTAAAATCTCTCTTGCTTGAATCTCTATATCAGTAGCTTGTCCTTGAGCTCCACCCATAGGTTGATGAATCATAATCCTAGAGTTTGGCAAAGAGTACCTCTTTTTTGGTGCTCCACAACTAAGCAAAAAAGCTCCCATTGAAGCTGCTTGACCAATGCAAATAGTGCTTATGTCAGGTCGAATATAGTTCATCGTATCATAGATACTAAAACCGCTCGTTATAACTCCACCTGGTGAGTTTATATATAGATATATATCTTTTTCAGGGTCTTCTGCCTCTAAGAAGAGAAGTTGTGCTACTATTGATGATGCGACCGCATCATTTATCTCCCCGCTTAACATGATAATTCTATCTTTTAAAAGACGAGAGTAGATATCATAACTTCTCTCACCACGACCTGTTTTTTCAACTACTATTGGAACATAACTCATGATTCCTCTTTTCTAAAAAGTTTAGTAAAAAGCCTATCTTCGATTATCGACATCTTGATAGCTGGAAGAACGCCTTGTTTTTTATATTGGTCATAGTATGCTTTTGGCTCTTGACCTTGTTGCATCGCTTCAAAGTAGATTATTTGCATTACTTCGTGGTCATCGACTTTAATCTCTTCGATTTTAGCTAACTCATCAACTATAAATGTTAGCTTGACTGATTTCATGGCCTCTTCTCTATGCTCTTCTCTTTTTTGAGTGATTTTATCTGGATTTTGGGAGTACTCTTTTATCTCATCTTCACTTAGCTTTTGAAAAATATTGCGAACTTGCATATCTATCTCTTGCTCTACTATGTTTTTTGGAAGAGCAAGCTCAATCTTTTCTATAACAGCCTCGATAAATTTAGGCTTTACCTCTTCGCTATATAGTTTTGTTAGTTTTTCATTTTTAAGTTGCTCTTTTACTTTAGCTTCTAAAGTTTGCACAGTTGGACTCTCCTCATCAGGAAGAAACTGCTTTAGAGTCTCATCACTAGGCTCTTTTGGTATATCTTTAATTTGAATTTTATTAAGCTTTACTTTAAAAATAGCATCTTTTCCAGCTAAGTCTTTAGAGTTATACTCTTTTGGAAAAGTAACCTCAATATCCCTATCCTCATCTATTTTCATGTCGATTATGCCATCTTCAAAACCTGGTATAAGTGAACCACTACCGATCTCTAGTGAGTAGTTTTCAGCTTTTCCGCCGTCAAATGCAACACTATCAATAAAGCCCTCAAAATCTATATTTACAAAATCGCCATCTTTTACAGCTCTCTTTTTAGTAAGGTCTTTAAGAGGAGCACTATGTTTTAGCATTATTTTAATCTTCTCATCAATATCTTTTTTTAAAATTCGAGGAGCTTTATACTCAGGCACAAGAGCTTTATAGTCACCTAGATTTATCTCAGGTCGAAAAGAGATCTCTATCTCAATATCTAGTCCACCATCAATTTTATCCATCTTGGTGATACTAGGCTCTCCAACTATAGCACTACTCTCAACTTTTAACTCTTTTAAAGCATCCTCTAAGACGAGCTTTAAAGTCTCTTGCTCAGTATCTTTTAATATCTGATCGCCATGTCTAGCCATAACAACATGTGAAGGAACTTTACCTTTTCTAAAACCATCTATTTTCATAGTTTTTGCAACTTGGGTCGCCATTTTTTTCTGTTTTTCATCTAAAAATGCTTTCGAAACTTTTGCTTTAGCCGTCGCATTTGCACTATCTATTCGCTCTACCTTGATCTCCATGCAATACCTTTTTTTAAAAATTTCTTTTAATATACCAAAATTTTGCTTTATATATTATTTTAAAAGTCCTCTGAAAATTTGATAGTTAATCAGAGGGTTCAATCATATTGTAACTAAAAATTTGCTACAATTAAAGATACCCTATTGAAGATAAAGGACAAATAGATGATTGATATTGAAAATGAGATATTGAAAAAATTTCCAAATCTAAAAAACAGAAATTCTATGTTAAAAAACTCTATTGTTAAAATTGCACAAAAGATAATTCATGAAGAGAGAATAAATGAGTTTTTAACAACAAATGCTCATCTTGAAGGTTTTGAGTTTATTGAGGCTGTTTTGGACTATTTTGCATTTGATTTTTCATACTCTTGCAATGATATTGAAAATATTCCAACGACTGGACGGGTTGTGATAATAGCTAATCACCCACTAGGGGCATTAGATGGGCTGTGCCTTTTAAAGCTTGTCTCTACAGTTAGAAAAGATGTGAGAATTGTAGCCAATGATTTTTTAGAGGGGATTGATGTTCTTGATTCGCTTTTTATAAAAATCAATAATTTTAAGCAATATCAGTCAAAAAAGAGCATTCAAAAAGTCTATAAAGCACTTGAAAACGAAGAGGCGATTATCATGTTTCCTGCTGGCGAGGTTAGTCGAGCATCTCCTTATGGTGTGCGAGATGGTAGATGGCAAAAGGGGTTTTTAAGGTTTGCAAAAAACTCTAATAGCCCTATTTTACCCATTTTGATTGATGCGAAAAACTCTAAAACTTTCTATACAATCTCTATTTTAAATAGGACATTTTCCACTATTTTGCTCTCTCATGAGATGTTTAAACAAAAAGATAAAACTATAAACTTAAAGATAGGAAAGCTCATACCAAACAAAAACATAGCTCCAAGCAATATCAATGGGGGTGTTTTGGTAGAGCTCTACAAAAAGCATCTCTATAGTTTAAAAAAAGGAAAAAAATCTCTCTTTCAAACACAAAATCCAATCGCACTTGGTGAAAGCAGGCGGCTTATAAAGAAGGAGTTAAGAGAGGCTCAGATTTTAGGTCAAACAGATGACGGTAAGTTGATATATCTCTACTCTTATAAGTTGAATTCCGCGACACTAAAAGAGATAGGCAGACTAAGAGAGATAAGTTTTAGAAAGGCTGATGAGGGAACAAATAAAAAAAGAGACATAGACAAGTATGACAAATACTATCAACACATAGTTCTATGGGACGAAGATGATTTAGAGATTGTTGGAGCTTATAGGATTGGTGATGGAAAATCTATCCTAGAGGAGTATGGAGTTGAGGGATTTTATGCAAACAAGTTGTTTAAATTTCAAGACTGCTTTAAGCCATATCTTAAAAAGTCAATTGAGCTTGGCAGGAGTTTTGTACAACCAAAATACTGGGGAACAAAAGCTTTAGACTATCTCTGGTTTGGGATTGGTGCATATCTAAAAGCACATCCAAATATCAAGTACATGTACGGAGCAGTTAGCATTAGTGGCTCCTATTCGCCTATCGCTCAAGATTTGATTGTAGATTTTTATAGTAGCTATTTTGAGTCTAATCTAGAGTTAGTAAAGCCAAGAAATCGCTTTACATACAACTATAAAGAGGGTGTACTTTTAAGTATGAACTCAAACCATGACTATAAAGAGGATTTAAAGGTATTAAAGAGCAATCTAAAAAATATAGATGCCACAATACCAACTCTATATAAGCAATACGGCAATCTATGTGAACAAAAAGGAGTGCAATTTTGTGGCTTTAGTGTTGACCCCAATTTTTCTAACTGCATTGATGGATTTATTATAGTTGAAACACAGAAGATAAAAGAGTCAAAAAAGCGAAAGTACATAGAGTCACACATGTAGCTAAAAAAAAGAAAAAAAGATATAATCTATCTTAAAAATATAGAAGAGTATAATGGATAGAAAAGAAGAGTTTGAAAATGCAGTAAAAACAGTGCTTGAAATTATCGGTGAAGATGTAGATCGTGATGGATTAGTAAAGACTCCAAGCAGAGTTTTTAAAGCTTTTGAGGAGATGACACAAGGCTATCATCAAGACCCCGCTGCTGTGCTTAATGATGCACTTTTCGAGAGTGATAACAACCAGATGGTGCTTATAAAAGATATAGAATTCTACTCTACATGTGAACACCATCTACTCCCTATCATAGGTCGTGCACATGTGGCCTATATACCTGATGGCAAGGTTGTTGGGCTCTCTAAAATTCCTCGCATGGTAGATATATTTGCTAGAAGATTGCAGATTCAGGAGCAGCTTACAGAGCAGGTTGCAGATGCCATCAACTCTGTTGTTAATCCAAAGGGAGTTGCAGTTGTCATTCAGGCTCGACACATGTGTATGGAGATGAGAGGAGTTGGCAAGACTCATTCAGCTACAACAACCTCAGCACTTCGAGGTATGTTTTTAAAATCTGATACAAGAAAAGAGTTTTTTGATATCATAAATTCTCGCTCACAAGTTCGCTACTAATGGCTCTTAAAAGTTTCAAAGAGAGAGTGAGAGAGGGAAATTTATCTCCAAAATTTGGAACTATCAAGAAAATTAGCTCAACGACCATAGAGGCACAAGGGCTTAGACCTAGCATAGGCGATATAGTAAATCTTATTTCGCTTGAAGATACTTTAAAGAGTGAGCTTGGTATGGTAACCGAGATAGACCAGTACTCATTTTTTATATCTCCTTTTGGGTTTATTGAGGGGTTTAAGAGTGGTGATAAGGTTTTTATAAGTGGTCAAGGCATGAATATTCCTGTAGGAGATGAGCTTTTGGGTCGTATCATAGACCCGTTTGGAAGACCAAAAGATGGTAAGTCTATTATTAAAACTGAAATATCCTCAGCTATTATGAAGGCTCCATTGGATCCCATGAAAAGAGGGCTTATAGATGAGTCTTTTGGGGTAGGAGTTAAAACTATAGATGGACTTCTTACTTGTGGAAAAGGACAAAAAGTAGGTATATTTGCAGGAAGTGGAGTGGGTAAATCAACCCTTATGGGCATGATTGTAAGAGGTAGTGTTGCTCCTATAAAAGTCATAGCACTCATAGGAGAGAGGGGTCGAGAGGTTCCTGAGTTTATACATAAAAACTTAGGAGGAGATTTGAGAAATACTGTTTTAGTAGTTGCAACAAGTGATGACTCTGCACTTATGAGAAAGTATGGAGCATTTAGTGCTATGAGTATCGCTGAGTATTTTAAAGATCAAGGAAGAGATGTACTTTTTATGATGGACTCTGTTACTCGTTTTGCTATGGCTCAGCGAGAGATTGGGTTAGCACTTGGCGAGCCTCCAACATCAAAAGGGTATCCACCATCAGTCCTGTCACTTCTGCCTCAACTTATGGAGAGAGCGGGGAAAGAGGAGGGAAAAGGGTCGATTACCGCATTTTTTACTATCTTGGTTGAAGGCGATGACTTAAGTGACCCAATAGCGGATCAATCAAGAAGTATACTAGATGGTCATATAGTTTTGTCTCGCGAGATGACGGACTACGGAATATACCCACCTATAAGCATACAAAATAGTGCTTCAAGAGTTATGAGTGATGTTATAGATGACAGACATCAGAAACTTGCACAGAAATTTAAAAGACTAAACTCTATACTAAAAGAGAATGAGGTTTTGATACGAATTGGAGCCTATCAAAAAGGCAATGATAAAGAGTTAGATTTTGCAATATCAAAAAAAGAGGTTATGGAAGAGTATTTAGTACAAGCACACGAAGAGGTATTTGACTTTAATAAAAACCTTGAAAAGCTAGAAGCAGTTTTAAAATAAAGCTTTTTTTAATAAGAAAAGTAATAGTATAAAAAATAAATAGGATAAAAAATATCTTAATTAAAAATGGAGAAGTAAAGATGAGAGTCTATTTAGACAATAATGCTACAACTATTGTAGACCCAAAAGTTTTTGCTGAGATGGAGCCATATTTTGTTCAAGTGTATGGAAATCCAAACTCGCTACATGAGTTTGGCAGCGAGACGCACCCAGCCCTGAGAAAAGCTATGAATCAGCTCTATGCAGGACTAAATGCAGATGATAAGGATGATATAGTTATCACATCATGTGCCACTGAGAGTAACAATTGGGTATTAAAAGGTGTATATCACGACCACATATTAAATGGTGAAAAAGATCATATCATAACTAGTGAGGTAGAGCACCCAGCCATTATCGCTACTTGTAACTTTTTGGAGAGTTTAGGGGTAAAGGTAACCTACCTTCCTGTAGATGACAAGGGTGTTATAGAGGTTCAAACACTAAAAGAGGCTATAACTGAGAAAACTGCACTTGTAACGATAATGTGGGCTAACAATGAAACAGGCATGCTATTTCCCATCGAAGAGGTTTCACGGGCCTGTAGAGATGCGGGGGTGCTTTTTCACTCTGATGCTGTTCAAGCAGTAGGTAAGATTCCTGTGGATTTAAAAGAGATTAATATTGATTTTTTAAGCTTTTCAGCTCATAAGTTTCATGGCCCAAAAGGGGTTGGTGGACTCTATATCAAAAACTCCCAAACTCTTTCAAGTTTGCTTCATGGTGGTGAACACATGGGCGGAAGAAGGAGTGGAACACTAAATGTTCCTGCTATAGTTGGCATGGGAAAAGCTTTGGAAATTGCAGTTGAGAATTTTGATTTTACTAAAAATAATGTAAGAAGATTGCGTGATAAGCTTGAGGATGAGATTTTAAAGATTGATGATGTTTTTGTAATTGGAGAGAGGCATGAAAGAACCCCAAATACTATCCTTGTAAGTGTAAAAGGCATAGAGGGTGAGGCGATGCTTTGGGATTTAAATAAACATGGTATAGCTGCTAGTACTGGCAGTGCCTGTGCTAGTGAAGATTTGGAGTCAAACCCTGTTATGGAAGCTATTGGAGCAGAGGCTGATTTGGCTCATACTGCTCTTAGGCTTTCACTCTCTCGCTTTACAACAGAGGATGAGGTGGACTATACAGCAACTATTTTAAATGATGCTGTAAAAAGACTAAGAGCTATATCAAGCACATATTCGTATGCGCCTGATTGGCATGAAAGTAAACTATAGGATAATGTGATGGCAAAAAATGATTTAATAGGCGGCTCAATCTGGGAAGAGTATAGCCAAAGAGTGCAAGATTTGATGAACAACCCAAAAAATATGGGTGAAATAACAGATGAGGAAGCTAAAAACAGAGGGCTTAAGCTTATAGTAGCAGACTTTGGGGCTGAGAGCTGTGGTGATGCAGTAAGGCTTTACTGGGCAGTTGATGAAGAGACCAATATCATCAAAGAGGCAAAGTTTAAGAGCTTTGGCTGTGGAACGGCGATAGCTAGTAGCGATACTATGGCCGATTTATGTAGAGGAAAAACTGTAGATGAGGCAGTCAAAATCACCAATATTGATGTAGAGTTTGCTATGAGAGATGCTCCAGATACTCCAGCAGTTCCGCCTCAAAAGATGCACTGTTCAGTTATGGCTTACGATGTTATAAAGGCAGCAGCAGCGAGCTACAAGGGCGTTGATGCGGAGAGCTTTGAAGATGAGATTATAGTTTGTGAGTGTGCGAGAGTGAGCCTAGGAACACTCAAAGAGGTTATAAAAATCAATGATTTGCGTAGTATTGAGGAGATAACAAACTATACAAAAGCGGGAGCATTTTGTAAGTCCTGCATAAAGCCAGGTGGTCATGAAGAGAAAGAGTATTATCTTGTTGACATATTAAAAGAGACGAGAGAGGAGATGGAAAAAGAGAAGATGGGTGCTTTAGCAGATGCTAAGATTGCAGGAGCTCTTGGAGAGATACCGTTTGCCGATTTAACTATGGTTCAAAAGCTAAGAACAATTGAAGCTGTGCTAGATAAAGATATTCGACCAATGCTGATGATGGATGGTGGAAATATGGAGATTTTGGATATCAAAGATACTGATGATGGCAATATTGATATTTACATTAGATATCTTGGGGCATGCTCAGGGTGTGGAACAGGTTTTACTAGCACTCTTTTTACTATAGAGTCTGTCTTAAGAGAGAGTTGTGATCAAAACATAAGAGTGCTACCTATCTAAACAGTTTTTCTACATGTAGAGACAACTTCTCTACATGTAAGCCTCTTTAGTGTATAATAGATTTATGAAAACAAACAATAATACACTTTTCCATATGCTGATTAAGACGCATGAGAAAAATCAAGACAAAACAGCGTTTATATATAGAGCTAAAGATAAGACTTTTGAAGTTACTTATGGAAAATTTTTCGAAGATGTTCTCATCTTGTCTCGTGCATTTAGCTCAAAAGGTATAAACAAAGCTTCTAAAGTTATGTTTGTTTGTGATAACAGATATGACTGGATAGTAACTGATATGGCTCTTGTTTCACTCGGAGCCATAAGTGTACCTAGAGGAAGTGACACTCCAACTAAAGAGCTAAAGTTTATCATACAAGATTCTGGTGCTTCATTTTTAATCCTAGAGAATGAAGAGATATATCATGAGCATGAAGATATGATAAAAGGGCTTAAGCTCAAAGCTATTTTTATCATAGAGGCTGGAAAACTACACACTGTTTTTAGTAGTATCTACTCATATAACGACATACTGCAAAATAGAAAAATATTTGACAATGAGATAGTAGGCTTTTTAGCACTAAAAGAGGCTCTTAATGAGGATGATATTTTTACTCTCATATATACCTCTGGAACAACAGGAAATCCAAAAGGTGTTATACTAACACATAAAAATGTTATGCGTAATATTGAAGTTTTGCCAACCATCATAGGGCTAGAAAGTGATGATTTGTGGGTTTCTATTCTACCATCTTGGCATATATTTGAGAGAACTTGCGAATATCTTATGGTTTCTCATGGTTGCACTATGGTCTACTCTACTATCAAAACTTTTGCCGCTGATTTGGAGGAGTTTAAGCCCACTTTGGTTGCAACAGTTCCAAGGCTTTGGGAGTCAATGTATACTAAGATAAACAGTGCTTTAGAGAAAAAAGACCCTAAAAAAGCGAAGATATTTAAAAAACTTGTGGCAATATCAGCAAAATATAATTATAATTTAAGAGTGGTAAAAGATGAACTGCCTCGCTTTGAAAAAGAGGGATTTGGTACGATTTATAAAAAGATAGTAGCCTATGTAAAACTAACACTTCTGTATCTTCCAAATAAGTTTGCTAAGAAAAAACTACAACTTGTGCAAGAGAAGTTTGGTGGTCGTTTAAAACTTGCTATTAGTGGTGGGGGAACTCTACCAGATTTTTTAGATGAGTGGATAGATGCTATTGGAATTCGTATCGTTAATGCTTATGGTATGACAGAGTGTGCTCCAGCAATTGCGGGACGAGCTTTGAATTGCAACACTTTTTCAACTCTTGGACTTCCCGTAGATGGAACTGACTTAAAGATAATTGATGAGTATGAAAATGATTGTCCTATAGGAGCTGTAGGAGAGATTATGGTAAAAGGTGATCAAGTGACCCTTGGCTACCATAACAATGAAGCAGAGAATAAAAAATCTTTTACTAAAGATGGTTGGTTCAAAACGGGAGATTTAGGTAAGCTTACTATAAGGGGTGAGCTTATAATAACAGGTCGCTCAAAAGAGGTGATAGTCTTAGCAAGTGGCGAAAATGTAGACCCAAGTCGTATCGAATCAGCTATCTCAATGCTTCCTTTTGTAACTGACACCATACTGGTTGGACACGATAAAAAAGGTCTCGGAATGCTTGTTGTTCCTGATTTTGATAAGCTAAAAGAGTATGTGCAAGAGAACTTCAATAAAGTAGTCGACACAATCGAACAAGTCATAGAGGATCAGCAGATTCTACGCAAGATAAAGAGCGATATGAATGAGCTGCTTAACTACAAAAAAGGGTTTAAGCCCTTTGAGAGACTTCAAAATATCCACTTTTTAGACAACGAATTTAAGCCTGGCGAAGAGCTTACAAATACTTTTAAAAAGAGAAGGCACATTATCGAGAAAAAATACAAAGAGACAATTGATAAGTTTATAAACTAAGAAATACTCTAGCAAAAAAAGGGAGTTTGAGATGAAGAAATTTGCATTTATATATCTACCAATACTGTTTTTAATCTATGTAAGTACAGAGACTCTATTTCGACTAAATGATGCATCTACTTGTGATACACAAGGGTGTGAGCTAGCTGCAAATCTACTCAAATTTGACTCTATTTATTTAAACTATCTAGGTGTGCTCTGTGCACTTTTAATCCTTATTTTAGGCGTGCTTTCCATAAAAAAGAGGATTGATGAAAAGCTATTTTTTTTAGTTCTCTATGCATCTATCTTGTTTGAAACAATAATGATAGCTTATCAATACTGGGTAATTCCACTCATGTGTCAATTTTGCCTTGGAGTTTATGCTTTTTTACTTCTCATAGGACTCTTTGCCTCACTTAGAAAATTTATCTTCCTCACCCCTTTTATCTTGGCAAATATAGTAGCTCTATCATTTTTAGATATGCCAAAGTCTATCAATTTTATAGACAAAAACAGATATTATTTAATCGAATCAGTGAGTTGTGAAAATTGTGAAAAAGTAAAAGAGTATCTTAAAAGCAATAATATTGAGGCTGCAAAGATAGATATAGACAACATAGAGGCGAGCAATTTTTTAACTTTTTTAAATATCTCTACTATTCCTACACTAATCATTAATGAGAAAGATATAAAGATAGTAAATGGCTATAGTGAGATTATTAAATATTTATCTAAAGGCGTACAAAAACAAGAGGAGCCACAGGTTGATATAGGTAATATTTTCAATAAAAATCAAAGTGGTTGTGGATTTAATGTTTTAAACCCACAAAGTTGTGACTAGAAGCATTATACAGTTTTTCTAGGAGACGCTCTTTTAAATAAAAATACTGCTACCACAAAAGTAACAAGTTCTGCAACAGGTATTGCTAAAAATATCCCATTTGTACCGAAGATTAAAGGCAGTGTAGAGATAAAAAATAGAGGTAAAACCAAGCTTCTTAGTATCGCTATAGTTGCTGATTGTATGGGTTTGTGCATAGCGGTGAAGTAGGCTGATATGGTTAAATTTATGCCTATAAATAAAAAAGCGGGCCATATAAGCGAAGCAAACTCTAAGACTATCTGCACTGTCTGCTGTTCGTTATCTTTTAAAAATATACTTACTAGATCACTCGGTATAGTCGTGATGAGTAGAGCCATAACAAGACCGGCTGCAGTCACACAGAAAAAAGCAAGTTTTAAAAATCCCTCTATCCTTTGAGGCTTTCTTGCTCCATAATTCTTGCTTATGATAGGCTGCAAAGAGTCGCTTATGCCAAAACTTATCATCACCCCTATCCATAAGATATAGTTTATGACTGCGAAAGCCGCAACACCTTCAACCCCAAAAGTTTTTATCATAATAAGGTTAAAAATAAGCGTTGTTATGCCTACTGAAATCTCGTTGACAAACTCAGAAGCTCCGTTCCACGATGCCTTTACTATCTCAATATAGCCCCCTATAGGCTTTACAAACCTAAGTGTTGCTTTTTTTGAGAAAAAATGAGGCAAAAGCGCAACGATAAGAGAGAGATATGACAGGCCAGTTGCAAGAGCTGCTCCAAATATACCAAGACTCAGATAGGCTATCAAATACCAATCAAGCACTATATTGATAGCAGCGACAACAAGAAGAGCAGCAAAAGCGAGCATAGGTCTACTATCTACTTTAACAAAATAGTTTAGCACAATACCAATCATAAAAAAAGGCATAAAGGGGAGCATCACAGACAGGTATTGTATTGCAACTTCTGCTAGTTCTGGAGTTGCACCAAAAAGATGTAAAATAGTATCTATATTTACAAACAAAAGAGCGCATATAGCTACGCTAAAAACACCAATACTAAGAAAAGCTTTGGTAAAAATATTTGAAGCGCTTTTAGTAGCACCTTGTCCCATAAGCTTACCACTCACCACGCTACTTCCAATAGCAAGCATAAGTGAAAGACCAAATAGGAGTGCGAAAACTGGTAGGCTTATATTGACAGCAGCTAATCCATGAGACCCAACGAAATTTCCTATGAAAAAACCATCAACTATGCCTGCTGATGAGACTGCTATCATACCCAAGACTGATGGGATTGCGTATTGGAAAAAAATTGAGGATATTTTATCTGTCGTTACGCTCATATTACTCTGCACTATATACTAGAGTTATCAAAATAGTGTTTGCACTTATATCTGTGGTATTCATAATCCAATAATAACAGGTATAATATTAAACCCAAATTATGCAATAGAAATCACTAAATTAGCACTCATCATTGCACCTACGGCATTTATAAAAAATCATCACTTAACCTTTTGGTTAAGCTCAAATTTTTTACAAACACCGTAGGCACAAGCATAAACGCTACTTTAGCAATTCTATTGCATAATTCGGGTTAAAGCCTAGTTAGTTTTTTATAAAAATTCTACTTAAAAAGGGTAGTAAATTTACCTTCTATTTAAAAACAGTTAATATAGCGTTTATATAAAAACTATATACTTTCACTACCAAGACAAAACCTCCTTTTTGTATGGAAGAAACGATAAATTTTAAAATCAAGCACTCTGGTTGCCCGCCTAGAGTGCTTTTTTTTTGCTCTTTTTTTTAGTACAATACCCTATGAAGAAAATTATTTTAATATTTACACTATCTCTACATGTGATGGCATCAACCCTGCACCTATCAATCTCAGCAAGTCCAAGCAGGATAAACCCTATACTCTCAACAGACTCTGTAAGTACGAAGATAACAAGGTGGATATTTAGTTCACTTGTTACTTATGATAAAGTTGCAAATATCAAGGTAGATTTAGCCAAAAGCTATAGATTTATTGATGATACAACTTTAGAGTTTAAGCTACGAAAAGATGTTTTTTGGAGTGATGGAGAGCCTTTTAGTGCAAGAGATGTACTTTTTACATACAATACAATCATCTCACCAGATATATTTACCCCATACTCCTCAGGTTTTACTCACATAGAGTCGGTAGAGATGAGGGATGAGCATACGATTATTGTAAACTATAAGTACCCATACTTCAAGGCTCTTGAGATTTGGATGATGGAGATACTTCCAGAGCACATTTTAAGAGATGAAAAAGAGTTGATGACCTCTTCGTTTAACCGCTCACCCATAGGTACAGGCCCATACATGCTAGAAAAGTTCTCAGTTTCTAGTGATATAGTTTTAAGAGCAAACCCTCACTATTTTATTCGCAAACCTAATATAGATAAGCTTATATTTCATTTTGTACCAGACAGCTCCACAAACTTTTTAATGTTAAAGTCGAGGCAACTTGATGTTGGAGGCTTGACTCCGCTTCAGCTAGAGAGGCAGATAGATGATGAGTTTAAAAAAAACTTCTCTATTTATGAAGAGTTGGCTCACTCCTACTCTTATGTTGGATTAAATCTTACACGCGAAAAGTTTAAAGATAAAAGAGTTAGAGAGGCTCTTAGCTTGGCAATAGATAGAGAAGAGTTAGTAGATATACTCTATTTTGGTCATGGGCAGGTTTGCCATGGCCCTTTTATGCCTGGGACTGGTGCATTTAATCCTACCGTTAAATCTCCAAAGCAAAATATCAAAGAAGCAAAAAGACTTTTAAAAGAGGCTGGTTATGATGAAAATAACCCTTTTGAATTTACACTAACAACAAATACAGGCTCCTCAAGAGGATATGCTGCAGAGATTTTGCAACATCAACTAAAAAAAGCTGGCATTATAGTGCATCTAAGGGTCATGGAGTGGCAAGCTTTTTTAAATACTGTAGTTCTTCCAAGAAATTTTGAAGCAGTTTTGATGGGCTGGAGTTTGGGGCTAAAGCCTGATGCTTATAGTATTTGGCATAGTGAGTCAAGTAAAAAGGGTGGATTTAACTTTGTAGGCTATAGGAATGAGAGAGTTGATATGCTCATCAAAAAAGCAGAAAAAATAGTAGATCAAGAGAGGTTCAATGAGACCTATAGAGAGATTTTTGCCCTTATAGCAGACGATAATCCGTATCTATTTTTAGTGATTCCAAACTCTATCACCGTAGTAAATAGAGATATAGAGCCAGTAAGTCCGTCTATCATAGGGGTCATGCATAATGCGATAGATTGGATTAAGAAGCTGTAGTCTAAACTTATGGTAACATACTAAAAAAATACAATAAGGGGTAAATAATGAAAAAAGTAGTAGTTTTGCTAATCTTTTTAACTTCTCTCTCTTTTGGACAATCCATCTTTAAGACAGTTGAGGGTGCAACAAACTCTGGCATAACAGAGGGTTCAGCCGTGTCTGATGAGAATCGTCCAGATGGTTTTATCATTAAGCATGTCAAGGATGAGGTGGTTTTTAATGAGGATGGCAAGGTTTTAGATAAAGATGGCAAAATAAAGCTTATCAGGCTAAATGTTAAGTTTGACTTTGATAAGTATGATATAAAAGATGAGTATAAATATGAGATATCTGAGGCAGTTGAGTTTTTAAATAAGCATAAAACACTAACAGCGATTATAGAGGGACATACTGATTCAGTTGGAACTTATGAATATAACTACTCTCTCTCAAAGCTAAGAGCAAAAACAATAGCACAAGCATTGAGAGTAAGCGGTATAGATAAAAATAGGATAAAAACAGAAGGATTTGGCGAGACTGTTCCAATTGCGACTAATGAGAATGACAAGGGAAGAGCCTTAAATAGAAGAGTTGATATAAGTTTCAATAAGTAAAAAAGGAGATCAGCAATGAAAAAATTATTACTACTACTGAGTGTATCTGCACTGCTGTTTGCTGGGCAAGGAGACTATAAATCTGAGTTAAGTATTGGTATTGGTGGAGTAAAGCCTGAGGGAAATTTAGATTTAGAGAATCAACTAAATCTAGGATTAAGATACGGGTTTCGTTTAGAAGAGAAGTTTTTTGATATGGTCGAAGTTGGTTTTGAGCGAGCTAGTGGTGTAGATTATGAGGGCTCAACACAAGGAACAGACATAAATCGTTTTTTTGCAAACTTGATTAAAGAGTATGACTTGATTCAAGATACTGCATTGTACGGTTTAGTTGGACTAGGTTATGAGGATTTTAAAAACCCAATGTTTGATAATAATGATGATGGATTTTTTCAATATGGAGTAGGTTTTAAAAAATGGTTAACAGATGACTTTATTTTAAAAGCTGAGGTTAGGCATGGTATTACTTTTGATGGAAACAGTAATCTATTTTATAATCTAGGAGTTACAATCCCTTTTGGTAAAACCATAGAGACTAAAGTGCCTGTCAAGTCAGAACCAGTTGTTATTCAAGAGCCACCAAAACCTGAACCAGTTATTGTTAAAGAGAAACCAAAACCAAAACAGATTGTCGCTAAAGAGGAGCCTAGAGATGATGATAGAGATGGAGTTTTAAATAAGTATGATAAGTGCTTAACTACTCCTTTAGGCAAGATAGTTGATAGTGATGGTTGCATGAAGATAGTTCGCCTACATATAAACTTTGCTCATGACAGTTATGAGGTAAAGGATAGATATATGCCTAAAATCAAAGAGGTAGTAAGCTTTATGAATGAAAATAGAAATTATAGTGTTACTGTAGATGGGCATACGGATGCAAGAGGTAGCAAAAAATATAATCAAGTTCTTTCCTTAAGAAGAGCCAACGCTGTAATGGGCAAACTAAGAGAACTAGGAGTAGATATGAGTAGAATAGCAGTAGATGGATATGGAGAGAGTAGCCCGATAGCAACGAATGACACTGAAGAAGGTAGGGCTGAGAACAGAAGAGTTGATGCAAGTTTCAATAAATAAAAGGAGAAAGATATTATGGATTTAAGTATGATTGGATCGTTTTTGACACTGTATGGCTTGAAATTAGTTGGTTCAATTGCTATATTTTTTATAGGAAAATGGGCTATTAAACTTATCGCTTTATTTATTGGAAAGGCGATGAATAAATCAAAACTAGATGAGACTCTCTCTAAGTTTTTAGTAAAAGTGATATACGGCATACTGTTTGTATTTGTAGTACTTGCTGCATTAAATAACTTGGGAGTCGATACTACATCTTTTGTAGCGATATTTGCTGCTGCTGGTCTTGCTGTTGGTTTAGCCTTTAAGGATACTTTTGCCAATATAGGAGCAGGGGTTTTGCTTATATTTTTTAGACCATTTAAAGTAAACGATTTTATATCTGCAGCAGGCGAGACGGGAAGCGTTGAGGAGATAAATGTTTTTAGCACACTTCTTATAACACTAGATAACAAACAGATAATCATACCAAATAGTGGAATAGTTGGTGGCAACATTACAAACTACTCAGCAAAATCTACAAGGCGAGTTGATTTTGTTTTTGGCATAGGCTATGATGACGATTTAAAGCTCGCAAAGACTACTCTTGAAGAGATAGTTAACGCAGATGAAAGAGTACTAAAAGAGCCAGAGCCTTTTGTGGCTGTTGGGGAGCTAGCGGATAGTAGTGTCAACTTTACAGTTAGGGTGTGGGTAAAAAGTGAAGACTACTGGGGAGTCCATTTTGATACTATCGAGAAGGTAAAGTTGATATTTGATGAGAAAAAAATCTCAATTCCCTATCCTCAGATGGATATTCATACTAAAAATTAAGATATAATACACCCTTTACATGTAAAGGGTGTATATGACAATACTGTTTGATTTAGATGGAACTCTAATTGACTCAACAGAGGCAATTTTAGAGAGCTTTGAGGTTGCTTATGCCACTTTTGGTAAGACTACTCCAGATACTGAAGATATAAAGTCTCTTATAGGTTATCCGCTTGATATTATGCTTGAAAAGCTTGGCGTTAAGGGTGAAACTAGAGAGTATATAGATGCTTATAAAAAACACTATCGCATAATCTCAAAAGCAAAAACGACACTCCTGCCTTTTGCAAAAGAAGCTATAGAAGAGGCTGCTAAATTTGCTAAGCTCGGTATTGTAACCACAAAAACTTCACTCTACTCAAAAGAGTTACTTGAGCACATGGAGGTAATGCACCACTTTGATACTCTCATGGGAAGAGATAGTGTTCAAAATCCTAAACCACATGCTGAACCAATTCATAAAGCTATAAAGCATCTTGATGCATCTTATGAGTCTACTTGGATGATAGGAGATACAATACTTGATTTGTGTTCTGCAAAAAATGCAGGAATAAAATCTGTAGCTGTTTTGTGTGGGTATGGAAAGAGAGTAGATTTATCAAAATATACTAAGTATGTAGTTAATAATGCCTATGATGCAGTAAAGCTTATCAATCCTTAAAACCCCTTTTTACTAAGTGTTACTTTTTTACTTAAACTTATATTAATCAACATATACTAACATACCTATTTATATAGAATTAAGAAAAGACAAGTAGAATGAAATTCAAGACTATGAAAAATTGATAATAAGTAGGGGGAAATAATATGACAAAAGTTATGAAGACTATGGATGGAAATGAAGCAGCTGCTTACTCATCTTATGCTTTTACTGAGGTGGCAGGGATTTATCCTATAACGCCTAGCTCGCAGATGGCAGAACTGACTGACCAGTGGGCATCACAGGGTAAGAAAAACTTATTTGGTATGCCTGTTAAAGTTGTAGAGATGCAGAGTGAGGCGGGGGCTGCCGCAACTGTACATGGTTCACTTCAAGCAGGAGCTCTAACAACAACCTATACAGCTTCACAAGGACTTTTATTAAAAATCCCAAGTATGTATAAGATGGCAGGGCAACTGCTTCCAAGTGTAATTCATGTAAGTGCTAGAGCTTTGGCAACTCATGCACTATCTATCTTTGGAGATCATCAAGATGTCTATTCGATTCGTGCTACTGGCTATGCTATGCTTGCAACTGGCTCAGTTCAAGAGGTGATGGATTTAACAGGAGTTGCTCACCTAGCATCGATTAAAGGAAGAGTGCCTTTTTTACACTTTTTTGATGGCTTTAGAACTTCTCATGAGATTCAAAAGATTGATATTATTGATTATGCTGAGTTTGATAAACTACTTGACTATGATGCAATTCAAGAGTTTAGAGATGCAGCCTTAAACCCAGAGTCCCCAAAGACAAGAGGTACTGCGCAAAATGATGATATCTATTTTCAAGGCAGAGAGGCACAAAACAAGTTTTATAACGCACTTCCTGATATAGTCGCTGATTATATGACAAAAATCTCAAAGATAACAGGTAGAGAATACAAGCCATTTTGCTACTATGGAGCAGAAGATGCTGAGCGAATCATCATAGCTATGGGCTCAGTAAATGAAGCTATCAAAGAGACTGTAGATATGCTCAATGCTAAAGGTGAAAAAGTTGGGTTGATTACAGTTCATCTATATCGTCCATTTAGTGCAAAATACTTTTTAGATATATTTCCATCAAGTGTTAAGAAAATATCAGTTCTTGATAGAACTAAAGAGGCAGGATCGATAGGAGAGCCACTCTATCTTGATGTAAGGGCACTGTTTTATGGACAACCAAATGCTCCTATAGTTGTAGGCGGTCGTTTTGGACTCTCTTCTAAGGATGTTAATCCAGCTCAAATAGTAGCAGTTTTTGACAATCTAAAACTAGATAACCCAAAAAATAGATTTACAGTTGGTATAGTTGATGATGTAACTTTCACCTCACTCGAAGTTGGAGAAAATCTATCATTAGGCTCGAAGAGCACTAGAGAGTGTTTGTTTTATGGTCTTGGAGCCGATGGTACAGTTGGAGCCAATAAAAACTCTGTAAAGATTATTGGCGATAAAACAGACCTATATGCACAGGCATATTTTGCGTATGACTCTAAGAAGTCTGGCGGATACACCAGAAGTCACTTAAGGTTTGGAAAAGAGCCAATTCGCTCTACTTATTATGTGACAAAACCTGATTTTGTGGCCTGTTCTGTGGCTGCTTATCTTGATCTTTATGATATGGTGGGCGGTCTTAAAGAGGGTGGCACTTTTCTGCTTAACTCTATTTGGAGTCCCAAAGATACAGTTGAGAAGATGCCAAATCATGTCAAAAAAACATTGGCAGATAAAAAAGCAAAGTTCTACATAATCAATGCAACAAAGCTAGCTCGTGATATAGGGCTTGGTACTAAAACCAATACAATTATGCAATCAGCATTTTTCAGACTAGCAGATATTATAGATTTTGAAGAAGCTAGACAGTACATGAAAGACTTTGCTAGAGACACCTATATCAAAAAAGGTGAAAAGATAGTTGAACTTAACTATAAAGCGATTGATATTGGTGCTAATGAGATGGAGGAGGTATCTGTTGATAGTGCTTGGTCTAATCTAAGTACGGTTGTTAAAAAAGAGGAGGCTAAGTATGTAGGAACAGATTTTGTTGAAAATTTTGCAAAACCTGTCAATCAAGCAAAAGGTAGCTCTCTGCCAGTCTCCATTTTTAACGGCTACGAAGATGGCTCATTTGAGCATGGTACATGTGAGTATGAAAAAAGAGGTATTGGAACTATGGCTCCAAAGTGGATTGAGGAGAACTGTATCCAGTGTAACCAGTGCTCATTTGTCTGTCCGCATGCTGTCATTAGACCTTTTTTGATTACAGACAATGAGCTAGAAAATGCTCCTGTTGGTGTTAAAAATCATATTCTTGATGGAAAAGGAAAAGGGATTAAGGAGTTTAAGTATAAGATTCAAGTCTCTCCGCTTGATTGTACTGGATGCTCTTTGTGTTCTGAGATTTGTCCTACAAAAGAGAAGTCCTTAGTGATGGTTCCATTGGATGATGTCTTAGATACTGGGGAGCAAGAGAATGCTGATTATCTCTTTAACAATGTAACATACAAAGATGATATAGTATCAACTAGCACAGTAAAAGGTTCACAATTTGCTAAACCACTATTTGAGTTTCACTCAGCATGTCCAGGTTGTGGAGAGACTCCATATATCACTCTAATTACTCAGCTTTTTGGAGACAGGATGCTAATAGGAAACTCAACAGGTTGCTCATCTATCTATGGTGGTGCAGCTCCAAGTACGCCATATAGAAAGAATGACAAAGGTGAGGGACCAGCGTGGAGCAACTCTTTGTTTGAAGATACAGCAGAGTTTGGAATGGGCATGGGGGTTGCAACAGAGACGATGCGTCATCGTATAGAGAATATTATGCTTGATACTATGGAAGAAGCACCGAATGCCTTAACCGCACTATATAAAGATTGGATAGAGTTTAAGAAAAATGGTAAAAAAACTCAAGAGATAAGAGACAAATTGGTTCCACTGCTTAAGGTAAATCAAGATATATCAGGCGTCAAGGAGATACTATCGCTTAAGCAATACATAGTTAAAAAATCTCAGTGGGTATTTGGAGGAGATGGTTGGGCTTATGATATAGGCTATGGTGGAGTTGACCATGTTCTTGCAAGTGGAGAGGATATAAATATGCTTGTTATGGATACAGAGGTCTACTCGAATACTGGAGGTCAAAGTTCAAAAGCAGCAAGGGCTGGCTCAGTTGCCTTTTTTACAGCATCAGGCAAACCAACTCAAAAGAAAGACTTAGGTTATATCTCTATGACCTATGGTAATATCTATGTAGCTCAAATCAACTCAAATGCTTCGCTAGCCCAAACTCTAAAGGCGATAGAAGCAGCTGAGGCTTATGATGGACCCTCTCTTATTATAGCATACTCCCCTTGTATTGCCCATGGTATAAAAGGTGGCATGGGACTATCAGGCAAACAAGCAGACCTTGCTACTAAGTGTGGATACTGGCCGATATACACTTATGACCCAAAACTTATAGAGCAAGGCAAAAACCCTATTAAGATAACTGGAAAAGTGCCTAATTGGGACCTATATGAAGACTTTTTGATGAATGAAATTAGATATGCAAGCCTTAAAAAGATAAATCCGGACAAAGCACAAGAGATGTTCGATAAAAATAAAAGTGATGCTCAAATGAGATGGAGACAACTTGAGCGACTTGCTAAAGCTGACTACTCAAATGAGCTAAGGGGCTAAAATGTATAGGGGACCTTAAGTCCCCTATACATGTAACCCTACATGTATAGACTATCTGTAATCATAATGTAACTTAACTATTTTATACTTCTTGCAAATAAACTTGCGAAGATTGTCAAGTATAAAAGGAAAGTTTTGTTAATCGTATCCTCTACTCCGCTCTATAAGCAACTATATAGCGATATATTAAAAAACATAAAAAACAAAAAATACCTAATCTCTAGTAAACTGCCTTCAGAAAACTCTTTTGCAAAATTTTATAGTGTAAATAGACACACAATTAGACAAGCTTTACAGCTATTAAAAGATGAGGGCTACATATATACTCAAAAAGGTAGAGGCAATTTTGTAAAAAATATCAATATACCATATACAATCACTGATAAGAGTAGCTACTCATTAAAGATTTCTGATTTAGGGTATAAGCCTAAAACTCAACTATTGAGTATTGATATCATAGAGGCCGATAGAAGTATAGCTGATAGCTTAGAGATTCCATTAGGTTTTAAGGTGATAGAGTTGAAGCTTTTGAGATTTGCGGATGATTTGCCTATACAAGTCTCATATAGCTACTTTGATGCTTTTGTCTATAGAGATATTGTTGAGGCATTAGATATTGAGCCGTTTTCACTATATGGGGTTTTATATAACTGTTATCCTAGTTTAGAGATAACCAAAATCTCAACACTTTTTGAATCTATCCTAAGCTCTAGTGAGCATAGTAAGCTTCTTAATATCTCAAAAAATTCACCTATTTTATCTGTAGAGACTATATCAATTGACCAAAACGCCAACTTTGTTGAGTATGGCATAAGCTACTTTAGGGGCGATGCATGCAAAATAAAAATAGATTTAATTGGAGATAAGTAGATGATCGTTATGAAGAATTTAGCTTTAGGCTATAAAAAAGAGAGGATTTTAACAGGTATAAGCCTGAAGGTAAAAAGGGGTGAATTTGTGGGAATTATAGGTCCAAGTGGGGCTGGGAAATCAACTCTTATGATGTCAATAGTCGGCGGTATAAAAGTTTTTGATGGAAAGTTTGAGGTTTTAAACTATGACATGGATAAGATAAAAAAGAAGAACTTAATCAAGATACGAGAACAAGTAGGGGTTATATTTCAAGGTTATAACATAGTTGATAGATTGAGCGTGCTTGATAATGTCATAAGCGGAATGCTCAAAGATATTCCAATGACAAGAGCAGTTATAAAGTACTATAAAAACAGAGAGCTCAAGAAGGCAAAGGAGTATATGGATATTGTCAATATGACGAAGCACTCGTCAAAAAGATGTGATGAGCTTAGTGGCGGACAGAGACAAAGAGTAGCAATTGCTAGGGCCTTAGCAGGTGAGCCCAAAATCATCCTTGCAGACGAGCCAATATCTGCACTAGATGAGAAGAGTGCAAAAAAGATAATGGATATATTGAAACGGGTAAATGAGACTTATGGCGTAACGATAGTTGCAAACCTGCATCATCTAGGTGTTGCTAGAGAGTACTGTAGTCGAATCATTGGAGTGAATGACGGCAAGTTGGTATTTGATGGCAAGATTGGTGAGCTATCAAAAGAGGTAGTTGAGCAGATATATGCTACAGCTAAGTAGCACATAAACAAAAAGGGGATTAAAGTGAGAAGAGCATTTTTAAAACAAGTTGGAGTTGTAGCATTGACACTAGCGCTAGGTACATCAGCATTGAGTGCAAATCCGAACACATGGCCTAAAGAGATCAATTTTGGAGTTATCCCTGTTTCTGGTGCAACTTCACTAAAAGATACATTTGGTGGGTTGATGGAGTATCTTGAGAAGACATTAGGGGTAAAAATCAATATGCAATCAGCAAGTGATTATACAGGAGTTATAACAGCGATGCAGCATGGGCATGTACAAGTTGCTTATCTTGGACCAAAGTCTTATGTTGAGGCTGCTAAAAGAGCAAAAGCTGAAGCTATCGTTATAGAGGTAGATGCTGAGACTGGGCTTTCTGGATACTATGGGATGATTATCACAAAAGCGGGGAGCGGACTGAAGAGTCTTGAGGATATAAAGGGTAAAAGATGGGCTTTTACATCTCCTCAATCAACTTCAGGAACACTAGTTCCAACAGTCATGTTTCTAAAAAAAGGGATAGACCCAAAAAAATACTTCTCAAAAGTACACTACTCTGGTGGACATGAAGCGTCTATACTCTCTATTATGGCTGAAAGAATTGACGCTGTTTCAACAAATAATCTTGATTTTAACAGAGGACTAGGAAGAAACTGGGAGAGAGATGATTTTAATGTTATATGGAAATCAGACCTAATCCCAGGTGCTCCTGTAGCTGTAAGAAGTGATTTGCCTGAATCGCTGAAGATGGCACTTAAGGGCGCACTTATCTCATATAGTGATGAAGCTGGTATGAACAAAATGAAAAATAGAGGATTTGTTGCTGGCGATGATAGTGTTTTTGACCCTATAAGAGATCTTATAAAAGTAAAAGAGTCTCTTAAAAAGTAAATCAGAACAGTTTACATGTAGCGGTTTTACTGCTACATGTAGCCAAAAAAAGGAGTTAAATGTCTATCGAAGATTTAAAAAAACAGTCCACACCATTTAGGTGGACAAACATCGTTTTTATATCTATATTTGTACTTATAATAGCTCAAAGCTGGCTTGGTACTGAGATGAGTTTTGCTGCACTTTATGATGGGTGGGGGTATATGGTCTCTTATGTAGGTGGAAACCCTGACATAAAGAGGAGCAGTTTTTTTCCACCAACCTTAGATCAAAGTGATATGCTAGTGTACTTTTGGGCTATGGTTGAGACAGTTCAGATGGCAGTAATTGCCTTGGTGATGTCAGTTATCATAGCTGTGCCACTCTCATATATAACATCAAGAAATATACTTCTGATTTTAATTCCAGGCAAAAGCTCGTTTTACCGTATTTCGAGACAGGGGTTATATGTAGTTGGAACATTTTTAGCCAATATATTTAGGTCAGTCAATGAGCTTATATGGGCTCTGATTTTTGTGAGTGCAGTTGGACTAGGACCCATGGCTGGTATCTTGGCTCTTGGAATTCATACAGCTGGGATTTTGAGTAAACTTTTAAGTGAAGGCAATGAGGCGATAGACCCAGGTCCCGTTGAGGCTTTGACCAATAGTGGAGCTGGATTTGTGAAGATTTTGGCTTACGCTGTTGTTCCTCAAACTATGCCTCATTTTGTCTCTATGGTTTTGTATAGATTTGAAAGCGATGTAAGAAGTGCCTCTATATTGGGTTTTGTTGGTGCTGGTGGTATCGGTTTTTATCTGTTTGATAAGCTGAGAAGTTTTGAGAATGGCAGTGTTACTACTATCTTGATATTTATCATTATTACTGTTTGGGGGCTTGATAAGTTGAGTGCTATGATAAGAAAAAGGTTCATATAATGGATAGAGAAGAGATAAATTTTATACTTCAAAAAGCTGATTTGAAAAAGTTAAAAAAGCTATATTTAGAGATAAAAACTGAGCATAAAGTAAAGGTTTTACAATCTCCAGTTCAGCAAATACTTTTGCAGCCAGTTCGTGACCCAATTAGTGGAGGAGAGTTTTATGCGGGAGAGGTGCTTGTGACTACTTCTATCGTAACTATTGGAGCTATATCTCACAAGGGTTGGGCAATGGTACAAGATGATAATCAAAAACTTTCACTCTATATAAGTGTTTGTGATGCTGCTTTTGGTGCTGGTTATTTTGAGAGTCAGATCAGAGAGCTAGTAGAGAAAACAAAAGATTGTATGAGAGATGAGCAAGCGAAATTAAATCAGAAGATTAACTCAACAAGAGTTAGTTTTGATTTGATGAAGTGAGTAGTGATATGGATTTAGAAAAATCAAATAGAGATAACTTTAGAGCTATGATGAACTCTCTTTCAATGCCATCAAAAATTCAAAAGATTAAGCCACTCTATAACTCAAATCTTTTAGCAATTGCAAGTGTGCTTCTATACAATGAGACCTCTTTTTTTTATGATGGAACGGAAGATATAAGTATCATAGAGGCTATAACAAATACGAGAAAAAATACTGCTCAAAATGCTGACTATATTTTTAGCGATACTCTTGATGTTGGATTGATAGAAAAAGCAAAAAAGGGGGACTTTATAAACCCTGATTTTTCAGCAACTCTTATCTTTACATGTAGAGAGTTCAGTAAAACAGGAGTTATTTTAAGCGGTGCTGGTATTGATGGCAAAAAAGAGATGTTTTTGCCTTGTAGTAAAGATTTCATCAAGGCATTAAGAGAGAAAAATAGTGAATATCCACTAGGTGTTGAAGTTTTTTTTATCAATAGTTCCTCAGAAGTCATAGCACTCAGCAGAACAACAAATATAGAGCTTATATAATGGGATATGTAGCTATAAAAGGCGGCGAAGAGGCTATCAAAAACTCTCTATCTTTTTATGAAGATGAGATTGATAAAAAAATCAAATCTAAAGATATAGAAAACTCTTTGAGATATGCGGTTGATAAGGTTATCAGTGAAGGCAGTTTGTATAGCAAAAAACTCTCAGCACTTGCTATCAAAAAGAGTGGCGGAGACTTGTTAAATGCGGCATTTTTTTTAAGAGCTCACAGGAGTTCTTGTGCTAGGGTTGGAACTGCAAAGCCTATAGATGCAGATGATATGAGGGTAACAAGAAGAATCTCTTCCGCTTTTAAAGATATAAGAGGTGGTCAGATATTAGGTCCTTCTAATGATTATGAGGTAAAATTGATACTTAAAAAGGTAGCAAATAGGACTTTATGGGGTGAGTTTAGTGAGGAGTCTATTTTGCTAGAGTCTGCACTAAAACCACTAAGGGACGACTCTCTTGTAAAAGAGATAAAAAAGGATGATAAAATCTCAGACATAACGAGGGTATTTCCAACACCTCCATACCCAAGAAGTGCAGTTATGCAGATAATGAGCAGAGGTGAGGGTGGCTCAATGCTTGGGTTTGCTTATACGACTATGAGGGGATATGGGGATGTTCATCCTACTATTGGAGATTTGAGAATTGGGAGTTGTGAAGTCAAATTTACTCACCCTTTTACAAAAAAAGAGGTAAAGGTAGCCCAGATTGAGGCAACATCTTGTGAGGCAGTAGGAACTTTGGAGAAGCAAGAAGACGGCTCAACAAAGCTTACAACTGGGTATGGGTTTTGTTTTGGCATAAATGAGACAAAGGCGATATCTATGGCTATTTTGGATATATCTTTGTATAGTTTACCTCATAGTATCGGCAGTGCTGGCGTTGCGAGTGATTTTGAGATGATAGTGCATCATATAGATGGGGTTGAATCAATGGGCTTTACAAATCACTATAAACTTCCTCACTATGTCACTTTTCAAACAGACTTGCAAGTGTTAAAAAATGCTAAAAAATACAGGGAGCAGATATGAGATACGCTTTTTTGGATGAGGATGCAAAAAAAGAGATAAGGCGTGCAACTCTAAAAGCCATAGCAATTCCTGGCTATCAAGTCTCTTTTGCTTCAAGAGAACTACCAATAGCAAGGGGTTGGGGAACTGGCGGGCTTCAAGTAACACTCTCAATCATAAACGAAAAAGATAGCCTAAAGGTTATAGACCAAGGTTGTGATGGAAGTGTAAATGCTGTCAATATAAGAAACTTTATAACAAGCGTAACAGATACAAAAACTACAACTAAAGTCAAAGAAGCAACCATCATCCAAAGCAGGCACAGAGTTCCTGAACATAGCTTAAAAGAGGGGCAAGTGTTAGTTCTTCAAGTCCCTGAGCCTGAAGTGCTGACCAATGTTGAAGCAGATAGCTCGAAGCAAAAGATTATGCATGCCAATAGCGACTATGCGAAGCTTTGGGTGCTTTTGTATGAAGATACTGCACAATTTGGAGATAGTAGAATTGGCAATAGGTATCCAGTGATGGTAAACAGTAGATATGTTATGGATCCATCGCCAATACCAAAGTATGACACTGTAAAGCTAAACTACAATAGAGCCTTGATTTTGCTTGGGGCAGGCAGAGAGAAGATGATATATGCAGTTCCGCCATATACAAAGGTTGTTCCTTTGAAATTTGATGATAGAGAGTTTAAAACTGAGAGTTTTAAGGGAGCAACTTGTCAAAGGTGTGGCTCAAGTGGAATCTATATGGATGAGGTGTATGACAAGGACTCAAAAGTCAAGCTTTACTGCAATGATACTTCATATTGCGATGAAAAAAGAAGAGGCTTATAGTGGTACTTGATTTAAAAAATATTTGTAAGATATATGGAAAAGAGTGTCCTTGTTGCTTAAGTTCAACGGGGGCAGAAGAGAATAACTCTATTTGTTCTAGTTGTGGAAGTGTTGTTGC
>CAZXOZ010000005.1:0-12995 GCA_964642805.1 uncultured Sulfurospirillum sp.
TTAAAATTTCTATAATATTCTCTTTTATCTGTGCTGGGGTACAAAATATATGAGCATCATCTTGTGCAAACTCACGAACCCTAAGAAGACCATGCATAACACCGCTCTTCTCATGTCTGTGAACCACACCATACTCAAAATACTTAAGTGGCAAATCTCTATAGCTTCTAATCTCATTTTGATAGACTTTGATATGCCCTAGACAGTTCATGGGCTTCATCCCATACTCCACATCATCTATGGTCGTAAAGTACATGTTTTGACCATAGTTATCATAGTGTCCACTCACCCTCCAAACATCACTCTTTAGAAGTTCAGGTCCTCTAACAGGCTCATAGCCTCTAAGGCGATGAGCTTTGAAAAGCACAGCCTCAAGCTTATTTCTAAGCTTTCCACCATTTGGTAGCCAGATAGGAAGCCCAGCTCCAATATCCTCATCAAAAGCAAATATTTTAAGCTCATTACCTAGTTTTCTATGGTCTCTTTTTTTTGCCTCTTCTAGCATCTTTCTATGCTCAACTAGACTTATTTTATCGGCAAATGCAGTACCATATATGCGTGTTAACATCTCTCGATTCTCATCACCTCCAAGATATGCACCAGCCACTCTTGTTAGACTAAAAAATCTTAAGTATCTTGTATTTGGTACATGTGGCCCACGACAAAGGTCTTCAAAATCACCCTGCCTATAAGTAGAGACCTCTCCATCAGGGATACGAAGAAGAACCTCTTGTTTTAAATCATCATCTTTAAACTGCTCTAAGACTGCTTTTTTGGTTGTACAGGTCTTCATTATTGGAAGTTTACTCTTTGCAATCTCTTGCATTCTCTTCTCTATCGCTTTTAAGTCTGTATCGCTTATCTTTTGATCTACTCTAAAATCATAATAGAATCCATCTTCAATCACAGGACCCACAAAAAATTTTGCTTCAGGATAGATGTTTTTAATAGCTTGAGCCATTATGTGCGCTGTTGAGTGACGAATCAACTGTAGAGCATCATCAGAGTTATCAAATAGAATCTCTTGAAGATTAGATGAGTCTTGAGAGGATAAACTTTGCGTATCGACTAGAGTTGGACCATCTTTATAGGCTATAACCTCATTTTGCATATATTTCCTTTACTAATAGAACTTCCAAACTTTAGAAGAACGAAATGGTGGCCACGATTGGACTTGAACCAACGACCACTACCATGTCAAGGTAGTGCTCTACCAACTGAGCTACGCGACCAAATAAGAGTTGTTATATTACATAAAATATGCTTAAACCCGAATTATGCATCTCTATATTTAATGGTCAAAACAAGTATCACAATAACAGCAAGAGTTATCACAACATCAGCAAAGTTAAATACAGGATAGCTAAACCATTTATGCCAATAGAGATAGTCAACTACTCCGCCATGTATAAATCTATCGTACAGATTACTGCTACCTGCTCCTAGTATCAGTCCTGCTGGCAAGGCATATAGCTTAAAAATATCTCTGTTTAGTAACAGATATATAAAGATACCCAATATGATAGCACTTTTTATATACTTTAGATTTTCGTCTAAAAAAGCTAGCATTGAAAATGCAACACCTCTGTTAAAAGTAAGTATAAAAGAGAAGTAGTCACCACTCCACCTAAAGCCCTCTAAAAAAATAGCTTTTAAATGCTGGTCTATAATAAATACACCTACAAAAGCTAAAGCAAAAACTACTACTGATTTAGCCATTGAGCCTACTTTGAAGAAATGAGCATATCTCCTCCATCATCTGGCTTAGTTTTGTCTCATCTTTACTCTCTAAAAGTATGCGAAGAAGGTTTTCAGTGCCAGAGTATCGAACAAGAACTCTTACATTTTGCTTCTGTATTTTGTTAATCAAATCACTATAGCCATCTATCTCTTCAAGCTCCACTATCTTTCCAATACTTAGATTTTCTTGAAGCTGAGGATAGAGTTCAAACGGATTTAAAAGTTTACTAACAGGCTCTTTTTTTGTTAGCAAATTAGCCATAACAGCTAGTGCTGCTACAAGAGCATCCCCAGTTTTAGCATAATCAGCAAGTATGATATGCCCGCTTTGCTCCCCACCAAAATTTAAACCCTCTTTTGCAAATGCTTCAAGGATATGCTTATCGCCCACATCGCATCTATGTAGTCCTATATCATGGCTGTTTAAATACTCCTCGAGAGCTTGATTACTCATAACGGTTACAGCTGCCATATTTTTTTTTAGCTCTCCTCGCTCTTTTAGATATATGCTCAAAGCTCCAAGAAGTTTATCGCCATGAACAATATCTCCATTTTCATCTACCACAACTAACCTATCAGCATCCCCATCAAACGCAAAACCTATATCTGCTCTTAGCTTTCTTACCTGTTCGCCTAATTCCTCTGGATGAAGTGCTCCACAATTTAGATTTATATTGCTCCCATTTGGCTGGGCATTTATCAAAATTATATCGGCTCCAAGCTCATTAAAGATAGTGGGTGCTACCTTGTAGGCTGCACCATTGGCAGTATCTAAAACGACTCTTACCCCATGAAGTGTTAAGTGCTTTGGAAAAGAGTTTTTGATATGCACAATATATCGACCAATAACATCATCAATCCTCTTAGAACGACCAATCTTAAAGTCCTCCTGCTGACTTACCTTAATCAGCTCATTATTGTAGTATATCTTCTCAATCTCTACCTCGTCTTGCCCGTTTAGCTTATTGCCTTTAGCATCAAAGAATTTCACTCCATTGTCGTAATAGGGATTGTGTGAGGCACTAATCATAATCCCCGCATCGCATCTCATGTCTTCAGTCAAAAAAGCTATAGCAGGAGTGGGCATAGGTCCAATTTGTCTTACATCATATCCGACTGCTGTTAAACCTGATACTATGGCATTTTCAATCATATAGCCACTTCTTCTTGTATCTTTACCTACTAGGATTTTATTGTTTATAGATTTTTTACGAAAGTAGATTCCTGCCGCCATCGCTAAACGCATAGCACTCATAGCACTTAGTTTTTTCCCTGCACGCCCTCTTACTCCGTCAGTTCCGAATAGTTTCATTTTAATCTCTCCTTTTTACTGAACGAAGTCTAGTAAAAATTCCTCTGACTGAAAAATGAAGCAAACTTCTTGTGTGCGATTCACTTGTGAGGAAAATATTTTTTGAGATTATAACACAATAAAAGAAAAATTTTTATAAAACAATACTCTTAATAAGGACATTTTAATAATTGGTTCTGTATAATCAATGCCTAAATTTTAAACGAAAGGCTCAGCTATGGCTAACCATAAATCAGCAGAAAAACGAGCAAGACAAACAGTAGTAAGAACACAGAGAAATAGATTTTATAGAACAAGAATTAAAAATCTAACTAAGACTGTTAGAGTTGCGGTAGAAGCGGGAGATAAGGAGGCGGCATTGGTTGCACTCAAAGATGTTAACAAAAGTTTTCACTCATACGCAACAAAAGGCATACTAAAGAAAAATAGTGCTGCTCGTCGTATTAGTAGACTCTCTAAGCTAGTTAACTCTGTAGCTGCGTAATTCACGCGGCCTCCCCTTTTCCATAAAACTCACTCATTTGAAAGTCTCATATGCTAAAAGATAAACTACAACCATTCCTCGATAGATATAGTGAGATAAATAGACTCCTTAGTGACCCTCAAATTGGAACCGATATAAAAAAGATGACCGAACTATCCAAAGAGCAGTCGCATATAGAGCCCATTAAAGAGAAGGCTGTCGAATATATACAAACTATAGAGAGCATTAAAGAGAATAGGATGCTTTTAGATGATGTCGAGCTAAACGAGCTTGCAAAAGAGGAGCTAAACGAGCTTGAG
This sequence comes from uncultured Sulfurospirillum sp., assembly GCA_964642805.1. GTDB lineage: Bacteria > Campylobacterota > Campylobacteria > Campylobacterales > Sulfurospirillaceae > Sulfurospirillum_A. The sequence continues at coordinate 3,836 of CAZXOZ010000005.1, forward strand.
CCTCTAAAAATTCAGATTGAAGAGGAGATTAAAGTTCTTCTGCTTCCAAAAGATCCAAATGATATTCGAAACATATTCTTAGAGATTAGAGCTGGAACTGGTGGGGATGAAGCGGCTCTTTTTGTAGCAGATATTTTTAAAGCATATGTTAGATATGCACAAATTATGGACTGGAAAGTTGAGATAGTAAGCTCTAGCGAAGGTGTACTTGACGGATACAAAGAGATGATTGCTATCATAAAAGGTCAAGGTGCATTTTCAAAGCTCAAGTACGAAGGCGGTGTTCACCGAGTCCAAAGAGTTCCAAAAACTGAGTCGCAAGGAAGAGTTCATACCTCTGCTATTACAGTTGCTGTTATGCCTGAAGTTGACGATGTTGAGGTTAATTTAGACCCAAGTGACCTGAAAATTGATGTCATGAGAGCCTCTGGCAATGGTGGTCAATCAGTAAATACAACTGACAGTGCCGTTAGAGTCACTCACATACCAAGCGGTCTAGTAGTAACAAACCAAGATGGAAAAAGTCAGCATAAAAATAAAGATGCTGCGATGAAGATTTTAAAAGCTCGTCTATTTGATTTACAGCAAAAAGAGCAAAATGCAAAATTAAGCGAAGAGAGAAAGTCTCAGGTAGGCTCAGGAGATAGGAGCGGAAGAATACGAACCTATAACTACCCACAAAATAGAATCTCAGATCATAGAATCAACCTAACTCTCTATAGACTAGATGCTATTATGGAGGGTGGACTACTCGACGAGGTCATTAATCCACTCATAACAAATGCTCAATCAGAGGCGATGAGTCTAGCAGGATTATAGCTCTTTGCCTGCTCTTTTATCATATTTTGTAACTTTTTAACATACTTCTCTCTTAGTTCTGAGTAGTAGAGTAGAGTTTTAGCGGCTTCAAGTCCTGTGATAAGCCCTCCCTTCTCTCTTTTCTCTAACCTTGCTTCTCTAAAGCTTTCATAGGCATAGTGTCTATTTAAATTTAACATGTAAGAATCAACCGAATCTTGAAGGGTGTTAAAAGTGCGTATCTTATGAGTCATCCCCTCCTCTCTTTCAAGTGGAACAACCCCTGTTTTTCCCCAAGTCCATTGCCCAAAGATATTATTGGCCTCTTTTGCAAATCTACTTCTACCCCAACCGCTCTCGATAGCGCCTTGAGCAAGTGCGAGAGAGACAGGAACAATATCTATCTTTTTTAGATATGCATCCCTGTCAAATAAACTCTTAACCCTATATCTTTTTGAAATTTCTAAAAGTCTTTTTAAGTCATTTGAGTTTAAATAGCGAAATATACTTCTTGGTGCTTGATTAAAAAAATTCTCTACAAAAGCTCTCTCTTGTATAATTCTATCGTTGCTTTTATCAATCTTTGGCTTTAGTATGTTGACAAAATCTCTTTTTTGAGCTTCAATATTTAGTTTATAGTATGAGGTTGGAAAGCCTGCTCCATAGAGAAACCATACGCTACAAGCAAGTGCTGTTATTATTTTAAATATCTGTTTCAAAAATTTTCTCTACCTTACCTTTTAGATATAGTCGCCCTTTAGTAATTCTCAACTCAAGCTCCTCTTTGCTTGTTGGGTATATGGTTGAGATGTCTGTCACCTTACCCTCTTCATACAAAGAGTAAAAACAAGCTGCTATGCCAGTTCCACATGCTCCTGTTTCATCCTCTACTCCTCTTTCATAGGTTCTCACATGTAGAGCTTTTCCATCATTTAGAACAAAGTTAACATTTGAGTTGTGTTTGTGCCTCATCTTTGAAGCTAACTCCTTGTTATACTCATCAAGAGTTTCAACTTCACTAACAAGATGAGGCACTCCTGTATCATAAAAGTGCCACTCTCTATCCATATCTATAAACTTATCGGCTAACTTTTTTGGTTCTGTTAGTTCTGATTCTACTATATCACCATCTACTCTTGAGCTTATTGCACCAGCATCACTTAGAAATATCATATCTCTACTGGCTAACCCATTAGCAAACGCATAGTGAGCACAAGCACGACTTCCATTGCCACACATTGCTGCATGACTGCCATCATTGTTATAAAAAAGCCACTTAAAATCATACTCACTGTTAGGCACAAGAATGATAAGCCCATCAGCACCTACACCCTTTTGTCTGTGACATAGTTTTTTAGCTAGCTCGCTATAGTCTCTCTCTAAAAATGTATGAAAAATTACAAAATCATTTCCGCTTGCGTTATACTTTGATACCGTCATACTGTCCTCTTATATACTCTACAAACTTCTCTACTTCGTCTTGTAGGTGTTTTAAATCAGATGAGTTATCAACAACCCAGTCCGCCATATCTCTTTTCTTCTCTATATCTATCTGAGCATTCACTCTCTTTCTCGCCTCTTCTTCACTATACCCCTCTCTTTTTATAAGCCTATCTAGCTGTATCTCTCTTGTGGTATAAACGACCATGCTCATCCTACAATCATAATTCCCTCTCTCAAAAAAAAGAGGAATATCTATGATGTAGGGAAGCTTAAACTTCTCTCTTTTTAAAGCTTCTTTGCATATTTCTTCTTTGACTTTAGGATGTATTAGACTATTTAGCTTCTCTCTTTGAGTGGTTGACGAGAAAATAATATCTGCTAATTTTTTTCTATCTATCTCGCCTTTATCAAAAATCTCATCGCCAAAAATCTCTCTTAACTCACTTTTACTAGCTTCGAGTTGCTCTTTTGCAATCACATCAGCATCAATCACGCTAAAGCCATGCATCTTTAAAAGCGAGCAGACTGTACTTTTTCCAGTGGCAATTCCGCCTGTCATTACAAAAGCATTATCAAGCCTCATTAGTTCTTTTGTATCCCTAGAAGCTCTTTTCTCATATAGGTCGGAAGAACGAAAGAGGCTAAATGCATCTCTGCATTATACCAACTTAAATCCTCTATTAAATCAGCTCTTTGTAGGATTATATCGGCTGTTGGGTGATACTTTTTAGTAGCCATCATCGCTCTTTTGTTCTCAATTTTATATGTCATAACAATACCAAACAAGCTTCCAAAATTTTTCAGCGGTGTTTTTAAGTCCTCACTTACTCTTAAAACTACTAAGCCATCTTTTCTCAAAACTCTATTTATTTGTGCCGCAAAAGTTGGCTCATAAAATCTATCTGAATTTACAATAACAGCATCAAATGAGCTATCTTTTGCACTCTCTACGAAAGAGACCTCATCTCTTAGCTCTACATGTATGCCTCTATATCTTGCAACTTCATTGTTGATAAAGTTGTGTTTCCCTATAACTAAAACATCCTTTGGGTCTCTATGTGTACAGAGTGCGACATGCGTTAACATCTCCGCATTTATAATTTCATCTTTCAATACAGCTGCCTTTTTTAGTATGATTTTAACATAAGTTTGTTAAAATAGATTAAAGGATTAAAATGAGCACATTAAGCTACAAAGATGCAGGTGTCGATATAGACATAGGAAACCAGTTTGTAGAAAATATAAAACCACTAGTAAAATCTACTTTTGACACAAGAGTTATAGGTGGTATTGGCTCATTTGCTGGTGCTTATGAGATGCCAGAGGGCTATAAAAAACCTGTAATTTTAGCGGCAACTGATGGGGTTGGCACAAAACTAAAGCTTGCTATTGACTCTAACAGATACGATACAGTCGGTATTGATTTGGTTGCTATGTGCGTAAATGATCTTATATGCAACTTCGGTACTCCACTTTTCTTTCTTGATTATTATGCTACGAGCAAGCTTGATATTGAAGCCTCAACAGCTGTAGTAAAAGGAATAGCACAGGGATGCATAGAAGCAGAGTGCTCGCTTATTGGCGGAGAGACTGCTGAGATGCCTGGCATGTATAGTGGCAAAGATTTTGATTTAGCTGGTTTTGCGGTTGGAGTTGCTGAAAAAGATGAGATGAATCGACTAACTCATGTGAAGAGTGGTGACATTTTAATAGCCCTGCCAAGTTCAGGAGTTCACTCAAATGGTTACTCGCTTGTTAGGAAGGTGTTTTTTGACAAGCTAAACTATAAGCTTGATACTCTAATTAATGGCAAGCCTCTAGTAGAGATACTTTTAGAGCCCACAAAGATATATGTTAAAACATTTAAAAAACTAAAAAAGAGGATAAATGCGTTAGCCCACATAACTGGTGGCGGTATTGTTGAAAATCTTCCAAGAGTTCTTCCTGATGACATGCAAGCAGTAGTCTATAAAGATAGAATTAAAACTCTTCCTATATTTGAGTTTTTAGCACAACATGTAGAGCAGAGAGAGATGTACAGAACCTTCAACATGGGAGTTGGCATGGTCTTAGTTGTTGGTCTAGAAAATGTAGACTATATCTTAGAAAATTCCAATGGATACACTATTGGCGAGATAGCGAAAGGGGACAAGAGGGTAGTAATGCTCTAATAAGTTATCTATATAGGACGCCTCTCTTAAAGCCAGAGGGAGGTCGCTTTCAAGAAATCTTGCTTATGATAGCCCTATTTTTAATAATTTTAACATTCACCCTATCACCATCACCATAAGAGCTTAAATCATCGTCTGTATTCCAATAGGTGCCTGAAAACTTTATCTGCCCCTTCTCTATGATTCCAACTCCACTTTTATGCACTTGCGACTCTTTTATAGTGCTACTTTGTCCAATCATGTAGATAAACTTTTTTCTTAAAAATAGAATTAAGGCAAATGCGATAATCAAAACCGTAGCTAGTTGAGGAAAAAAGCTCTCATATCCTAAATCAAGAAACTCAAACATCGCAACAATCATAAAGCCTACCCCTATGGGAAAAAGAAAAAATGAGAAAGTTAAAACCTCTAGTGCAATCAGGAGAATCCCGATTGCTAAAAGCCACTCAAAAGATAGTGCTTCCATTAGCTCTTATTTTTTCCAAGAAACTCTGAAAGCATTGAGAGTGAGCCTACAAATTCTGTTGCCTCATAGGGAACTATGACTTTATCTTTAGAGCCACTCTTTGCAAGCTCATTAAATGCAGCAATTCTATCTTTTGTTAACAGGTACTCCGCACTCGATGCGTTTTGAGCAATCGCCTCATTTATCATATCCATCGCCTCTTTTTGGCCTTGAGCTAGTGCGATTTGCTCATACTTTTGTGCATCTGCCATTCTCTCTATCGCTTCAGCCTCTAGTACGGTTTGCTGCTTTAAGCCCTCAGCATTTCTTATCACCGCCTCTTTATTTGCAATGGCCGTCAGCTCAATAGCTCTTTTCTCTCTCTCAGCCTTCATCTGCATATTCATAGCCTCTTCAATCTCCTGAGGAACAGATATATCACGAAGCTCAACTCTCATAGTTTTTACACCCCACTTTTGAGTCGCCTCATCAAGAGCATTAAGAATTCTTCTGTTAAGTGCATCTCTTGATGATAAAGTCTCATCAAGTGCAAGTTGACCAATCTCGGCTCTTAAAGAGGTAGTGGAGAGGTTAGAGATCGCTTTTTTGAAGCTAACTACCCCATAAACTGCCTCACTAGCATTCTCCACTTGGACAAAAACTATCCCATCAACTGAGATATTTACATTGTCTTTGGTTATAACACTTTGCTCTGGTATGTTTATAATCTGCTCTTGCTTTGTTACTTTGTCTCTCACGCTATCAAGCACTGGAATCAAAAGATGTAGTCCACCCTCAATAGTCTTATGATATTTTCCTAATCTCTCAATAACCCAAGCATCTGCTTGAGGCACAACTTTTACACCCCTATATATGATAATTCCAATAGCCACGATAACAGCAAGTGAAACAATTACGCTTGAACTCAATCCTTCAACCATTACTCTTTTCTCCCTATATTTTACATCTCTTCTAAGACTTGCTCTGCTATTTTTTTAGAGTTTGCCACACAGTCATTTAATCCTACACCATAATAAGCATTTGAGTTTAGATACAGCCCCTTATGCTCCTTAATTCTATCAAAAAGTATCTTCATCTTCTCTAAATGTCCAACTGAGTAGTTTGGTATGCCTCTCTCGTATCTCTTCACATAGCTCACATCAGGACTTTTTTCAACCCCCATAGTCTCCCTCACGCCCTCTATAGCAATTTTTAAAAGCTCCTCATCACTCTTAAGTGCAAGCTCTGGATTTCTCTGTCCACCTATCATCACTCTAAGCGATTTTTTGCCTCTAGGAGCTCTGTCAAAAAATATAGAACTATCCCATAAAACACCTAAAATATCTTTTTTAGCTGAAGTTGTTGTAAGCAATCCAAAGCCTTTAAGTTCATGAGAAATCTCATCATAGCCCAACCCTACAATACTTATAGGCGAGTACTCAATAGACTTCAATATCTCGCAAAGCTCACTATCTATCTTTTCAACCATTTGAGCACTGCTGTAGGCAGGAGATGAGAGTATTATTCTATCAAAATCCTCCTGTTTTCCATCTACATGTAGAGCATATTGTGCCTTTTTTTTCTCAACCCTATCTACACTCACTCCAACCCTAGTCTCTATACTAGCCGAAGATGCAAGTCTATCAACAAAAGCACTAACTCCGCCCTTAAAGCTCATCAAAACTCCACTAGGGCCCGCACTCTTTTTTCTTTTTGCTAACATGCCTTTAAAGAGTCCGCCATGTTCGAGTTCGAGTTTTGCAACTGCTGGAAATGCTGATTTAACAGAGATTTTATCTGGTACTGAGGCAAAAATACCTGCCACCATCGCATCTAAAAAGGTATCCGTCATCTCTTTGCCTACTCTTCTGTATCCAAAATCCTGAAGAGTCTCATCGCTATCATCTTTTTTTGCTGTTCTAAAAAACTCTGTTGCAACCCTAAGCTTACCTCCACATGTAAGAAGAGGAGACTTCAAAAAAGCCACAGGAGTCTCTGGGAGTTGATGAAGGGCATCTTTATAGATAAATCTAATTCGTGCATTATCATCACTTCTCATCAAAATATCATCACAACCCGAAGAGCTAACCAAATCTAAAGTATCTGGTTTGTTGGATAAAAAGCCATTACTACCCTCTTCAAACAAAAAACCCTCGACCTCTCTAGTCTTCATCTTCCCGCCAAGTTCACTATCTTTTTCAAACAGAGTTATACTAACTTTTGGATTTTTTTGACGAATATAAAATGCCGTTGTCAAGCCACTAATCCCACCCCCAATAATAGCTATCTTCATAAACTTTAACCTTTTAAAAGTATTTCTTGTTATTATAGTCTATTCTATTTTATAAGTACACAACCTGAGTCAATTTTACTGCTTTGGTAGCTAAATCCGAGTTATGCAATAGATTTTTTAACAACAGAGATTATTTTATAAGCATCTGCAAAAGCTTTTTTCTCTATCAAACATACCGCCTCCTAAGGCTTGCTAGTCTCCTCCATGTAGGAGAGATAATCCCTCAACGCCCTGTACTCACTAGGCTCTAAATATCTAGTTTTTCCAAGTTTTAACATACCTAGATCAACTATGCCATAACTAACTCGTTTTAAATCTACTACTTCGACATCAAAATATCCAAAAAAGCGTCTTAGCTCTCTATTTTTCCCCTCTTTGATGGTCACTTTGATGGTAGAGAAAGTTGGTCTATTTTTGATTATGCGATACTGCACAAAAGGGGCGAAATCCATGGAGTAGATTGTACTGCTACTGTGCCCACCTTTTCTTGCATCTTGTGCATGTAGCCCTGAACGCATAGCTTCTTCCATGGGCGGTGTAATCTCTCCATTTATCTTTAGGTAGTATACTCTTTGAAGGTCTCCATGCATCAATGCAGAGACAACTTTAGGAGAATCACAAAGCATCAAAAGACCTTCGCTAGCATAGTCAAGCCTTCCAACACTCAAGTAGTGAGCATACTTTTGAGGAAGCGTGTCATAGATGGTTTTTCTGCCCCTGTCATCTTTTTTACTCACTAGTTCACCTTTTGGCTTGTTGTAAACTACGACAGTGTATCCACTCTTTTCATAGAGATTTTTGCCGTCAACATTTACTTTATCATCAAAAGTCACTTTAGTTGATAGCTCTGTTACTACTTTTCCATCAATTTTTATTAAACCTTGTTTTATAAGCTCATCCGCCTCTCTTCTTGAGTAGCGTGTGTTGTGAGATATGAGCTTATTTAATCTTATTTTTTTCACTACTTTATCCCCGCTTCCACTAAATCGTGTATATGTAAAACACCCTCTATTTTTTGGTTTTTATTGGTCACTACAATAAGCTGTATCTTGTACTCCTCTATAATTTTAAGCACATCACTTGCTAACAGGTTTGCATTATTTAAAACCTTAGGACTCCTGCAAGCATACTCTATTGTTTCTCTTTCCATAGAAAAATTCTCTTTTAAGAGTGCTCTTCTTAAATCGCCATCACTCAAAAGACCAACTAACTCACTTTTCTTGTTAGTTATGAGAACACTACCTAGTCTCCCCTCACTCATCACCACAACTGCATCTTTAAGTTTTGTATTTTCACTAACGATTGGTAGATTTTTAGTTCTCATCAAATCGCTAACTTTTACAAAAAGTTGTTTGCCTAAACTTCCACCAGGATGAAATGATGCAAAATCAGACTTCTTAAAACCTCTTTTTTTCATCAAGCAAACTGCTAACGCATCACCCAAAGCAAGAGTTAGTGTAGTAGAGGAGGTTGGAGCAGTTTGCAACGGGCAAGCCTCTTTTTGTACCTCAATAGATAAAAAAACATCGCTATACTTTCCAAGTGAGCTATCTCTATCTTTAGCCATACCGATAAGTGGTATATCAAATCTCTTTATATGAGGAAGTATTTTGATAATCTCCTCACTCTCGCCACTGTAGCTAATCGCTAAAACGGTATCATCTGAACTAATCATACCCAAGTCGCCATGCATGGCCTCTGTTGGATGTAAGAAAAAACTACTTGTTCCCGTGCTTGCCAATGTTGCAGCAGTCTTAGCTCCAATCAAGCCACTTTTGCCAACACCGGTGACTATGAGCTTGCCCTTAGTTCCTGCTATAAGCTCTACTGCTTTTTCTATCTCAATACCAAGAGTGTCAGCACACCTTAGTAGCTCTTTAGCTTCTATCTCTAGCACCTCTTTAGCAATCTCTATAAAGTTCATTTTACTGTCCCCTTTAACTCGAACGAGTCCGAGTTAAATTCCTCGCGACTGAAGCTTATGCTTTGCATAGAGTGTTTCATTTTACT
>CAZXOZ010000005.1:13095-29771 GCA_964642805.1 uncultured Sulfurospirillum sp.
AGTTAAATTCCTCGCGACTGAAGCTTATGCTTTGCATAGAGTGTTTCATTTTACTGTCCCCTTTAACTCGAACGAGTCCGAGTTAAATTCCTCGCGACTGAAGCTTATGCTTTGCATAGAGTGTTTCATTTTACTCTACATCACAAAAATTGTAGGGACTATTGTTGGGTATTTTTTCATCTTTCTAAAGATATGTTTTCTTACAACCCCCCTTAGTTCGTTCTCAAATGCTCTTGTATTTTGTATAAGCTCTTTTTTTGAATTGATAACAAACTGATCTAAAATAGCCTCAATCTCCTTGCTAAATACATGGTCTTTATTGTCTGGAACCAAACCATAACTTGTTACCTTTGGCTTAGATATCAGCTTATGTTCACTTTTATCTATCTGAGCTACTATCATAACAAGACCAGCGTCTGCCATCTTTTGTCTATCTATCACAACATCACTAGAGATTTGCTGATTTATCTGATTGTCTATAAATACTTTTCCTACTTTTACATTTTTGACTTTTTTCATATACTTTGGGCATACCTCAATCTGATCACCATCCCCCATAAGGATAATATTACGAGCAGTAACGCCACAGCTTACAGCTGTCTCTTTATGTTTTGCTATATGGTTATACTCACCATGAACTGGCAAAAAGAACTTAGGCTTAACAAGTCTTAGGATTAGTTTTTGCTCCTCTTGTGCCGCATGCCCGCTCACATGTATCTCACTAAAATCTTGATAAGCTACACTTGCTCCACTTTTTATCAAAAAGTTAAGCACTTTAGAGACACTTCCCTCATTCCCTGGAATCGCTTTTGCTGAGATGATTATCTGATCACTTGGCTTTATCTTTATATGCCTATGCTCATCAGTTGCCATCCTATATAGAGCACTCATGGTTTCGCCTTGGCTTCCTGTAGTGACTATCAATACATCTTTATCGTTAAACTTGTTTACCTCATGCGGATCTATAAATATACTTTTATCAAATTTGATATAGCCTAGATCTAAAGCTGTAAAAAGATTTCTCTCCATTGAACGACCTATAACACATACTTTTCTCCCATGCTTCACACCATGATCTATCGCTTGATGGACTCTATGTATATTGGAAGAGAATGTTGACATGATAACCCTACCTTTTGCCTTAAAAAAAATCGAATCAAAAGTTTTACCAACCGTACTCTCGCTCCTAGTAATACCTTCTTTGTGGGAGTTTGTGCTATCACTCAAAAGTGCAAGCACGCCCTTTTCACCATAATAAGCAAAGCGACTAAGGTCTGTCACATAGCCATCTATCGGAGTATGATCAATCTTGAAGTCTCCTGTATGTATGATAGTTCCAGCTTCTGTTGTAATGGCAAGTGCTGAAGCATCTATGATAGAGTGAGTGATATGCATCCACTCTACCTCAAAATCACCAATTTTAATCGCTTTTCGCTTTTCAACTGGACGAAACATCTTCTTTTGTGCCTTTAATCCATGCTCATCAAACTTATTTGCAATCATGCCAAGCGGTAAAGGAGTAGCATAGATAGGAAACTGCATCTCTTTAAATAGGTATGGCAACGCCCCTATATGATCCTCGTGAGCATGAGAGATAATGATGCCTTTTATCTTCTTTTTTATCGTCCTAAGATAGCTAAAGTCTGGTACAAGTATATCTACGCCATGCATATCCTCACTAGGAAAACTCATCCCAACATCTAGTACAATAGCACTCGTATCCGTCTCAAAAACTGCGATATTCCCACCAATCTCACCGAGTCCTCCAAGAGGAGTTATGCGAATTTTTGCATCTGTTTTTAAGTTTAGTTGTGTGAACTTTTGTAGCGTTTCTTTGTGTATTCTCTCATTTGCCTCAATAGTTCTTCTCATATCAATTTGCCATTTTTCACTACCTTCTAGCGAGCTAGGCTTATTCTTTGCACTTTGAAATTTTCTACTGTTTCTATTTTGGTTATGTTTTTTGTTGTTGTTTTGTTGAGGTCTTCCTTTTTTTTGAGACTCTCCTGTTGTGTTAGCTTGAGGGGTTTGCCCCTGTTGTTTTTTCTCTTCCATCTTCTTTGTTCCTTAAATCATTAAATAGTAGATGATGAGACATGACACTAATTTCATGAGGCCTGATAGTGAGTGAAAATCCATATTTTTCTAAAAGCAGATTGGCATATCTTTTGTCAACCCACTGCGAAATATTTCTTAACCATGTTTTTCTAGGAGCTTTAAATGAACGCTTTAGATATATCTCAAACATCTTTAGCTCTTCACTTGTCTCAAAAACACCTGGAAATTCACCCTCTATAAACTCTTTGTTTTTTTCAATCATAAGCACTGATGAGGTTACTTTTGGTTGCGGCTCAAACGATTTAGGAGAAACATCAAATAGTATCTTAGCTCTTCCAATGGATTGAGCCAAAATTGCTAACGATGTAAACTCTTTTGTCTTATGAGATGCTGCAAACTTTAAAGCAACCTCTTTTTGAATCATAACGATCAAGCTCTTGCACAGCGGATCTCTTAAAGCTTCAAGAATGATTGTAGTGGCTATATAGTAGGGCAGGTTTGCTACCAAATCATAAGGCTTATCACTCAATCTACTCTGCAAGAACTTATCTAGCACATCACCTGCAACTAGACAAAAGCGTCCCTCATCTATCTCTTTATAAAACTTATCTTTGAGAAAGACAATCAAATCTCTGTCTACCTCATATGCTACTACAGGCTTTACCTCTAGCAGTCTTTGTGTCAAATCACCTAAACCAGGTCCGATTTCGATAAGCTCTCTATCGTTTACGGGCATCGATTGGATGATTTTATATAAAACTGAACTATCTTTTAAAAAGTTTTGTCCAAATCTCTTTTTTGCCTCTAACACTCTATACTACCTCTAAATCTAGGGATTCTAGCAAAGTTTTGCTTACATGTAGATTATTGTGCAAGTTTTTGTTGACTTTCGAGCTTTTTTAGAACATTGTTGTATAATAAAAAAAATTATATTAGGTGCAACATGGACTACTTTTTGAGAAACTTTTCGCAAGACGAAACCACATTTGCTGGTTTTGCAAAAAGAATTATCCCTTGCTTGGATATAAAAGATGGCAGAGTTGTCAAGGGTGTCAATTTTGTAGGGCTAAGGGATGCTGGAGACCCTGTTGAAGTTTCTAAAAGATACAATGAAGAGGGTGCAGATGAGATTACCTTTTTAGATATTACAGCAACTCATGAAAATCGCAACACTATGGTTGATATAGTAGAAGAGGTAGCAAAAGAGGTCTTTATACCACTTACTGTTGGTGGTGGCATAAGAGAGCTAGAGGATATATACAGGCTTCTAAAGGTTGGCTGTGATAAGATAGGTATAAACTCTCATGCTATTAAAAATCCTGATTTCATTAATGAAGCTTCGCAAAGATTTGGCTCACAGTGTATAGTCGTAGCTATTGATGCTAAAAAGAGAGGTGAGAGTTGGAATATCTATATTAATGGCGGCAGGATTGATACTGGTATTGATGCTTTAAAGTGGGCAAAAGAGGCGCAAGAAAGAGGTGCAGGGGAGATTTTACTTACCTCTATGGATTGTGATGGAGTAAAAAATGGGTATGATATAGAGTTGACTTCTAAGATGAGTTGCATGCTCAATATTCCTGTTATAGCGAGTGGTGGAGCGGGGACGATGGAGCATATAAAAGAGGTGTTTCTCAGCGATGCCGATGCTGCTCTTGCTGCTTCTATATTTCACTTTAAAGAGATAGATATTATGGATTTAAAAAGATACTTAAAAAATGAAGGGATAGCTGTAAGATTATGATAGTTTGTGCAGGTAAAAATGAGGTATTTGATTTTGCTTATCCTGTCGGAGTAGGGCTTATTGAGAGTTGTATGAATTTGACTAGACTTGCTCTGTTTGATAAACCTGATTTTTTGCTCTTTATAGGCAGTGCTGGTAGTTATGGAAATTATAATATATTTGACATAGTTAGCTCTAAAACAGCTTCAAATATCGAGCTAGGTTTTTTAGACGACAGGTGCTATACCCCTTTAGAAAATGTAGTCTCTTCCGAAGAAAGTCAAAATGTTCCACGTGAAACATTGAATATAGTAAACTCTAGTAACTACATAACAACCGATAGTGTTAGCTCAAAAAAATTCCTAACACTTGGATTGGAGTTAGAAAACATGGAGTTTTACTCACTATTGAGTGTTGCAAAGGAGTATGATATACCAACAGCTGGTATCTTTATTGTTACTAACTACTGCAACACTAATGCACACAAAGATTTTACACAAAATCATAAAAAAGCAAAACAGATGCTAACATATTACATGAAGAGTTATAGTGGCAAAAAATAATCTGTTAGACTTTAGCAAAGAGGAACTCTCGGTAAAAATCAAACCCTCTTTTAGGGCAAAACAGATTTATCAGTGGATATATTGTAGATATGTAAACTCATACGAAGAGATGAAAAACCTGCCTAAAGATTTACGAGAAAACCTAAAATCTGACTACACACTAAATCCTCTAAAGTTGATAAAAAAAGAGGTAAGTAGTGACGAGAGTATTAAGTATCTTTTTACATTACAAGATGGATATACAGTTGAATCAGTCCTGCTTCCGATGAAAAAAGAGAGATTTGCCGAAGACGGTAAACTAATTCATCACACCAAATACACTATCTGTATCTCCTCTCAAGTAGGTTGTAAGATAGGTTGTAGTTTTTGCTTAACTGCGAAAGAGGGCTTTAAAAGAAATTTAAGTGCTGGTGAGATTGTTGCCCAAGTATTGGAGATAAAAAAAGATAACAACATAGCCCAAAATAGAAGGGTCAATATAGTCTATATGGGGATGGGTGAGCCACTTGACAATATAAAAAGTGTAGCAAAAGCTGTAAAGATATTTGCTGACCCAGATGGATTAGCTATAAGTCCAAGAAGGCAGACTATATCTACAAGTGGACTGAGTAAGCAGATAGAGAGGTTAGGCAAGATGGATTTAGGCGTTCTTTTGGCCATATCACTCCATGCAGTGGACGACACTCTTAGAGAGAGGTTGATGCCGATAAATCGAGCTTACAACATAGAGTCAATCATAAGTGCGGTCAAGGCTTTTCCGATTGACTCAAGAAAAAGAGTTATGTTTGAGTATCTAGTCATGAAAAATGTAAATGATGACATAAAAAGTGCAAAAAAGCTCGTAAAGCTACTGCATGGTATAAAAACAAAAGTCAATCTTATCTACTTCAATCCGCATATAGGGAGTGAGTTTCAAAGACCTTCAAAAGAGTCTGTCCTAGCTTTTCAACACTATCTAACAAGGCATGGAGTTCTTTGCACGATAAGACAATCAAAAGGCTTAGACATCAGTGCAGCATGTGGGCAACTCAAGGAGAAGACCGATAGAGAACTAAAGGAGCATGTATGAGTACCGTAGAGTGGGCACAGGTCATATTCTTGGCAGTTGTAGCTATTGTTGGTATAGGTGGGATGATATATGTTATTTTTTTTGATAAAAAAAATGACAAATAGCTAAGTTACTATCCACTCCTTACGAACCAATAGTCTACCTTCTGCATGTATCTCTCCTCTAAACTTATCACCTTGATTTATGACACCAACTCCCTTTGGAGTTCCAGTCATAACTATATCGCCATCATCTAAATTAGAAAAACTGCCTATCTCTTTTAGTATCTCTTCTGGGCTATACAGCATGTGAGAAACTAGGCCATTTTGAGTAAGCATATTATTGATAAAAAGCTTTACATGTAGAGATACTATATCGCAACTAAACTTTACAAAATCACTAAATACGGAAGCGCCATCAAATGCTTTAGCTCTCTCCCAAGGAAGACCTTTTGCTTTTAGCTCACTTTGAGTCTCTCTTTTAGTCAAATCAAGCCCAAACCCAACTCCAGCTATTTTTTTGTCGATTATTAAAAAGCATATCTCTCCCTCGTAGTGAATAGGAGTATCTTCACATGTAGAGAGATTGTTACTAATAGAGGAGTTTGGTTTCATAAAAATAACCATAGAAGAGGGAACTTCATTGCCTAGCTCTCTTATGTGCTCAACATAGTTTCTTCCTATACAAACCACCTTGCTAGACAATATTTCCTTACCCTGAAAAGTTACAGCTTTCATAAAACTCCTTTTTAATATCTACTTTTGAAACTATATCATAATCTATATTTTGATAACTAAAAGATAGTCTGCTTGCATGTAGAAGTAGTCTCTTTGCTCTTGTTAATTTAACTCTTCTCTCAGGCTTCATAAGTCCATCAAGATACTCTTCAGCAAAATCTTCGTCAAGACCATAGAGCGTATCACCAATTATAAAATGTTTCACGTGGAACAAATGTGCTCTTAATTGATGCTGTCTTCCAGTTTTTGGAATCGCCTTAACTAGAGTAACGCAATTTAGCTCATCAAAGTTAAGCGGCTCGATTCTTGTAAAGGAGTCTTTTCCTTCCTTGTTTACATGAACCTTTATCCTTATCTTAGAGCTTGGCAAATCAATGAGTAGCTTTTCATCTATATCAAAACCCTTTTCTACTCTACCGTCAACTAGGGCGATATACTCTTTATGTACCTCTCTATTTTCAAAAAGTTGTTTTAGCTTAACTTCGCTTTTTCTATTCTTGCTAACGATTATCAGTCCGCTTGTCTCCTTGTCAATTCTATGAACTGCATTTGCACCTTTTCCAAAAAGATACTTTATGTCATCATTTAGAGTTTGTACCTCCTCTCTCTTTCTTGGGTGAACCAAAATACCACTTGGTTTTTCAAAAACTGCAAAATCCTCTGTCTCAAAAATAGGCTTTAGTCCTATTGGGTTTGGTTTAAAAACAGAAACCTCTATCTCGCCTTGTATCTCCCCGCTTTTATGCTCAAGCAAAACTCCATCCACAACCACTCTTTTTCTATCAACTATCTTTTGTGCTTCATGAATAGAGATACTCATCTCATCCATAAGAACTTTAAATGTACTTTTTAGCTCTTTTTGAAAAAACTTTTTAATGACATATCCCAAATTAACCTCTTTATAACCAATGAATTGTTAAAATATACTCTTACTATATACAAAACCATTCTAACATAATTCAAGGACAAAGTATGATTGAAAGATATGCACGAGATGAGATGAAAAACAGGTGGACTATGCAGGCAAAATATCAAGCATGGCTTGATGTAGAGATTGCTGTTGTAAAAGCTTGGAATAGACTTGGGTTAATCCCTGATAGCGACTGCGAAAAGATTGTAAAAAATGCAAATTTCAACATAGAGAGAGTTGATGAGATAGAAAAGACAACTAAACATGACATGATAGCTTTCCTAACAAGTGTTAGTGAGAGTCTTGGAGATGAGAGTCGCTGGGTTCACTATGGAATGACCAGCTCAGACTGCATCGATACTGCTGTGGCTCTTCAGATGAAAGACTCACTTGGAGTTGTCATTGCTGGCGTAAAAACTCTTTTAGGCTCGCTTGAAAGAAGAGCGAAAGAGCATAAAATGACTCTAATGGTTGGTAGAAGTCATGGCATACATGGTGAGCCTATAACATTTGGTCTTGTTCTTGCTATTTGGTATGAAGAGATTAAAAGAGGTCTTAAAAATCTTGAAAATGTCATGGAGGTTATCAGTGTTGGTCAGATAAGTGGAGCGATGGGCAATATGGCTCATACTCCAATGGAGCTTGAAGAGATGGTTTGTGAAGAGCTTGGACTTACCGCTGCCCCAGTCTCAAATCAGATAATTCAAAGAGATAGATATGCAGCACTTATGAATGCTTTAGCACTTCTTGCTTCAAGTTGTGAAAAGATCGCCGTCGCTATTCGACACTACCAAAGAACAGAGGTTTATGAGTGCGAAGAGTTTTTTGCAAAAGGACAAAAAGGGAGCTCTGCTATGCCTCACAAGAGAAATCCAATTTTGACAGAGAATATAACAGGGCTTTGTCGCATGATAAGAAGTTACGCGATGCCCGCTATGGAAAATGTAGCACTTTGGCACGAGAGGGACATAAGCCACTCCTCTGTTGAGAGATTTATACTACCTGATGGATTTATAACGACCGATTTTATGCTTCACCGCTTAAACTCAGTTATAGATAAACTTGTCGTATATCCTAAAAATATGATGAAAAATCTCAACCTAACTGGGGGGCTTGTCTTCTCACAAAGAGTGCTTTTAGAGCTTCCTCTTAAGGGTGTAAACAGAGAAGATGCGTATAAAATAGTCCAAAAAAATGCAATGAAAGTTTGGGCTGACCTACAGCAAGGGAGAGTTGCACTAAATGAGAACGCAGAAAGCCTCTATCTTGAGAGCCTATTGAGTGATAGTGAGCTAAGAGAGAAGCTAAGTGAGGAGGAGATTCGTAACTGTTTTAGCTACGAGTACTACACAAAAAATATAGATAAAATTTTTACAAGAGTTTTCAAATGATAAATGTACAAAAACGAAATGGTCGAGTAGAGAGACTAGATATCGCCAAGATACAAAAACACACAAGTAGAGCAGTAGAAGGATTAAACAATGTAAATCAGAGTGAACTAGAGCTTGATGCACAGATTCAGTTTAGAGATATGATTACGACTAAAGAGATTCAAGCTACTCTTATAAAAACTGCTGTTGAAAAGATAGATATTGACTGCCCTGACTGGTCATTTGTTGCAGCTCGTCTTTTTCTCTATGACCTATATCACAGAGTAACCCAGTTTAGTGGCTACAACAAGCTTGAAGAGTATTTTGAAAAAGGAGAGGCACAGGGGAGGTTGATTCTCGGACTTAGAAATAAGTATGATTTGGAGGATTTAGATAGCTACATAAAGCCAGAGAGAGATTTACAGTTTAACTATCTTGGAGTAAAAACTCTTTACGATAGATATCTAATAAAAAACCCTCAAGGAGAGCCGATAGAGCTACCTCAGCACATGTTTATGGCAATAGCTATGTTCTTGGCTCAAAACGAGCTAAACTGCCAAGAGTGGGCTAAAAAGTTTTATGATTTAATCAGCAAATTTGAAGTTATGCTAGCAACCCCTACTCTATCAAATGCTAGAACTCACAGACACCAACTAAGCTCATGCTATATTGGCAGTACACCTGATAATATAGAAGGTATTTTTGACTCATACAAAGAGATGGCTCTTTTGAGCAAATTTGGCGGAGGAGTTGGATGGGATTGGAATCTTGTTCGCTCTATGGGTGGCAGTATTGATGGACATAGAAATGCTGCTGGAGGGATTGTTCCATTTTTAAAAATAGCTAACGATATAGCTATTGCAGTTGATCAGCTTGGTACTAGAAAAGGGGCAATTGCTGTCTATATTGAACCATGGCACATGGATGTAGCTGACTTTTTGGACTTAAAAAAGAACTCAGGAGAGGATAGGAGAAGAACTCACGACCTCTTTCCTGCTATGTGGCTAAATGACCTATTTATGCAAAGAGTTAGTGAAGATGATATTTGGACACTTTTTGATCCTTATGAAGTAAGCGACCTATCATCCCTTTACGGAGAAGCTTTTAATAAAAGGTACAAAGAGTATGAGGATGACCCAACTGTAGCAAAAGAGAAGATTAGAGCTAAAGAGCTATGGAAAAAGATGCTAACAGAGCTTTTTGAGACTGGAAATCCATTTCTTTGTTTTAAAGATAGTGCAAACAGAGCTAATCCAAATAGTCATACAGGAACTATTAGAAGTTCAAACCTTTGTACAGAAATTTTTCAAAATACTGACCCTAACCACTATAAAATCAAAGTAATTTATGAAGATAAAAGCGAAGAGTTGTTTGAAGAGAGTGCTCAGGTCAAAGTAGATAGTGGTATTATAAAAGAAGCTAAAAAGATTACCGCACTAGACACAATAGGCAACAAAAAAATCTTTATAGTAGAAAAAAGCATGAGCGAAGGAAAAACAGCAGTCTGCAATCTTGCAAGCATAAACCTCTCGAAAGTCAATACAAAAGAGGATATAGAGAGAGTTGTTCCAATAGCCGTTAGAATGCTTGATAATGTCATAGATCTCAATTTCTATCCGCATGCAAAAGTAAAACAGACCAACTTAAAGTCCCGAGCTATCGGATTAGGAGTGATGGGTGAAGCTCAAATGCTAGCAGAGCAGAAGCTCCAATGGGGAGAGTATGAACACTTTGCAAAGATTGATGAGATTATGGAGAGTATTAGCTATAACACCATTCGCTCTTCAGCAAACTTATCTATAGAAAAAGGTAGATATCCAGAGTTTGAAGGCTCAAAATGGAGCAAAGGAGTATTCCCAATAGATACAGCGAATGATGAGGCAAAAAAATTAGTAGACCGTGGTGGACTATTTGGATATACATATAACTGGGAAGAGTTAAGAGAGTATGTAAAAAAAAGTGGCATGCGAAATGGCTACTTAATGGCTATAGCACCTACAAGCTCAATCTCAATCCTAGTAGGCACAACTCAAACGATAGAGCCGATATATAAGAGAAAGTGGTTTGAAGAGAATCTCTCTGGTATGATTCCCGTAGTTGCTCCAAAGTTAAGCACTGAGACTTGGAATTACTACACTCCTTCTTATGATTTAGACCAAAAATTACTTATAAAGGCAGGTGCTATCAGACAAAAATGGATAGATCAAGGGCAGAGTTTAAATATATTTATGACACTAGACAAGGCGAGTGGAAAGTATCTAAATGATATCTACATGCTGGGCTGGAAACTAGGAGTAAAGTCAACATACTATCTTAGAAGTCAATCACCAGAAAATAGAATTGATGTTGCCGATAGGACTTTGGAGTGTGAAGGTTGCCAATAGTCTTAAGAAAAAAATGATATAATCTCAAAAAACAGTTATCAAGGGTGTATATGAATTTACTACTTTTTAATCTTCCTGTTGTAGTTCTTTTCCCTTTTTTGGGAGCTATTTTTGTTGCTTGGTCATCAAAAATAGATCGTTATTTTTCGGCATGGCTTAGTATGGGCATAACTATTGTAACTATTGCCATACTTTATCCGTCTATAGAGCTAGTATTTCAAGGCGAAACCCTAGTTCAAAGCTGGGCATGGATTGAGAGAGTTGGTCTGCACTTTGCATTTAGGCTTGATGGTCTCTCTATGTTTTTTGCTCTTTTGATTTTAGTCATAGGGCTGCTTATCACATTCTATGCTCGATACTATCTATCAAATAAAGACTGTATGGGTAGATTTTTTGCCTATATTCTTATGTTTATGGGCTCGATGCTAGGAGTTGTGTTATCTGAAAATATTCTTCTTTTGGTGGTTTTTTGGGAGCTTACTTCTCTTACATCTTTTCTACTTATTAGCTTTTGGCAACATAAAAAAGAGGCTAGACAGGGTGCTAGAGTAGCACTAGGCGTTACTGCTGCTGGCGGACTAGCACTACTTGGTGGAGTGCTTCTACTTGGGGATATTGTTGGAAGCTATCAACTTAGTGTTGTTCTGCAGTCTGGAGACATAGTAAAAGAGCATCCACTCTACCTTCTAGTTTTAATACTAATTCTTATAGGCGTATTTGCTAAGTCTGCACAGTTTCCATTTCACTTTTGGCTCCCACATGCTATGGCTGCTCCTACTCCTGTTTCAGCCTACTTACACTCTGCTACTATGGTTAAAGCGGGTATATTTCTATTGGCTAGATTTTTTCCTGTTTTAGCGGGAACACCTGAGTGGTTTTGGATTGTTAGTAGTGTTGGCATGATAACACTACTAATGGGTGCATATATCGCATTTTTTAAGAGTGATTTAAAAGGACTACTCGCCTACTCTACTGTTAGTCATCTAGGGCTTATCACACTTCTGTTTGGTTTTGGCACTAAATTTGCTGTTGTTGTTGCTCTATTTCACATTATGAATCATGCTGCATTTAAGGCTTCTTTGTTTATGATTGCAGGAGCCGTTGACCATCAAAGTGGCACTAGAGATACAAATAAACTAGGTGGACTAATCAAATACATGCCATTTACTGCAATATTTGCCATCATAACATCTGCTGCTATGGCGGGAGTTCCTCTGTTTAATGGGTTTTTAAGTAAAGAGATGTTTTTTGAGGAAGCGTTAAATATATCTCAAATCTCAACACTTACTTCAATAGTTCCGATACTTGTAACTATAGGCGGTATTTTAGCTGTTGCTTACTCTATAAGATTTGTAAAAGATGTATTTTTAGGAGATATTTCAGCAAATCTGCCTAAAATACCGCATGAAGCACCTGCTATGATGCTTCTACCTATTGGGCTTTTAGCTCTTATTTGTATAGCAGTTGGTATTTTCCCTCTCTATTTTGCTGGAGCTATGCTAGAAATAACCGCTCTTGGCTCACTTCAAGACTCTTTACCACACTACAAGCTTGCCATTTGGCATGGATTCAATATCCCACTATTGATGAGTGCTATTGCACTTTGTCTTGGTGTTCTTATGTATATCATGCGTAGCGGGCTATACAATTTTTATAGTAGGTATTTTGAATCTATTGACGCTAAAGGCTACTATGACTCACTTATAGATGCTCTATTTAAAGCGTCTATACTCACAACAAGAAGTTTTGATAAAGGCTCGCTCCAACATGCGGCAGCTTGGATTATTGGCTCTGCTCTACTATTTGGTTTTTATGGCTTCTATTTAGTTGATGCTCCTTTGCTTGGTTCACGAGAGATGCTAAAAACTGATGTTGTTACCATCTTGATAACCCTAGGACTAATCTCAACAAGTCTATTAATTATGTTTATGCATACAAAACGACTTCTAACTTTGATTATTGTTGGTTTAGCTGGACTTGTTATCTCTCTTGGTTTTGTAAAATTTTCAGCACCAGACTTAGCTCTAACTCAACTTAGTGTTGAAATTGTAACTATCGTACTACTGCTACTAGCTCTATACTTTTTACCACAAAGCACACCTGTAGAGTTTAATAAAAAAAGACTCTACAGAGATGGAGCTTTAGCAGGATTGGCTGGAATAGGGGTGGTTATGCTTACTTTGTCTGTCTTAACTCGTGATTTTGCCCCAATATCAGACTTCTTTTTAGAAAATAGTGTTCCTGGTGGTGGTGGAACCAATGTTGTCAATGTGATTTTAGTTGATTTTCGTGGCTTTGATACTTTAGGCGAAATTGTTGTT
Source organism: uncultured Sulfurospirillum sp. (assembly GCA_964642805.1). GTDB lineage: Bacteria > Campylobacterota > Campylobacteria > Campylobacterales > Sulfurospirillaceae > Sulfurospirillum_A. Next base: position 26,210 of record CAZXOZ010000005.1, read on the forward strand.
TTAGCCATTGCAGGGCTTGGAGTATATGCCATGCTAAAAGGAATCAAACTCTCATCAGCTGTAAAAAATAGTGATGGCCTTGCCTGGAATAGTGATGCACACCCCATAATAATGCAGACACTTACTCGCGTACTGTTTCCTATTATGTTAATGTTTGCAGTATTTATATTTATAAGAGGGCACAATCTACCAGGTGGAGGATTTATCTCTGGCTTGATAGCTTCAATAGCCATAGTAGTACAGTATCTTGCAAATGGTGTAGTTTGGACACAGATTAGACTAAAAACTGATATGCACAAATATATAGGCTTTGGACTACTAGCTGGTACTTTAACAGGTGTAGTGTCTATGCTATATGGCTATCCATTCTTAACTACATCTTTTGGCTATCTAAATTGGCCTATTGTAGGTAAGTTTCATGTAGCTAGTGCTCTTGCTTTTGACTTAGGAGTATTTTTAGTTGTAGTTGGTGCGACAATCATGATACTAGTTGAAATAGGCAAGATTAGCACCGCTACACATAAAAAAGATTTTGATGCTCAAGATGTTAGTGAGGCTAAGTAATGGAACTTCTTGTAGCTCTCATAATCGGTACCCTTACAACTAGTGGAGTATTTTTAACTTTAAGAGGCAGAACATTTCCTGTTGTATTGGGCTTAATGCTTCTAGCTTACGCTGTCAATATATTTCTATTTTCAATGGGTCGCCTAACTATAGGCTTACCAACGATTATAGATTCAGCACAAGCAGGGTATGCTGACCCTCTGCCTCAAGCATTAGTATTGACCGCAATAGTTATCTCTTTTGGAATGTCAGCATTCTTAATTGTTTTAGCTCTTAGGTCATACTCTGACTTAGGAAACGACCATGTAGATGGTGACCAATCACCACAAGACGAACAGATTCAAGCAGATATCAACAAGGAGGCAAATAGATGATTTCTCCAGCTTTCATGCCCGTTTTACTGCCTCTGCTTGGAGGAATTTTACTCCTAATTATTCGCTCATCTAGCTTTAAAACACAACAGATAGTAAGCTTTTTGCTAACCCTCTTGCTTGTAGGCGTAGCTATCTGCTCATTGGGAGTTGCAAATCAAGGTATGCCTCAAATATATACTCTTGGGAACTGGATTGCACCCTTTGGTATTGTTTTGGTTTTAGATCAACTCTCGGCTATGATGGTACTTGTTACCTCTCTTTTAGCAGTTGCCTCCTTATGGTATGCAATTAGCACTAAACTAGACTCCAAGGGTGAACATTTTCATATACTGTTTCAACTTCAACTCTTCGGTTTAAACGGTGCCTTTTTAACAGGTGATCTTTTCAATCTGTTTGTCTTCTTTGAGATTTTACTACTAGCATCTTATGGCTTACTTCTTCATGGCGGTGGAAAACTAAGAACAAAAGCTGGCTTACAGTTTGTAGTTATCAATCTCATTGGTTCAACTATATTTTTGTTTGCAGTTGGAGCACTTTACGGGATATTAGGAACTCTCAATATAGCAGACATGTCTATGAAAATTGCACAACTCCCAGCTGAAAATCAAGGTGTAGTTGCTGCTGCTGGACTATTGTTGTTGATTGTTTTTGGCATCAAAGCAGCGATGTTTCCGCTCTATTTGTGGCTACCTCAAGCATACACCAACACCTCTGCTCCTATTGCCGCACTCTTTGCGATTATGACAAAAATAGGAATATACAGTATCATAAGAACTCACGGTACACTTTTTGGTGAGTCTGCTAGTGAGCTTAGCTTCTACTACATGCCTTGGGTTTTAGGGCTTGGTCTTATCACTCTTGTTATGGGTGCTTTTGGAGTTGCGGCCTCAAAAAGACTTAGAGAGCAGGTCTCCTACCTTGTTTTGTGCTCAATTGCAACCTTGCTTATAGGTATCGGTATAAACTCACAAGAGTCGCTCTCAGCAACTCTGTACTATATGGTTCACTCCACGATAATAGCAGGTAGCTTCTTCCTTCTTAGTGATATGATTTCACGCAGCAGGGGCTCTCTTGAAGATAGATTTACTTCTGGAATCTCAATGCATAGCAAAGTTCTTCTAGGAGGAACTTTTATGGTTATTGCGATTGCAATGACAGGAATGCCTCCTTTTTCTGGTTTTATCGGCAAGCTATTAATCCTATCATCAGCACTAGAATCAAGCTGGTTTTGGTTGATTTTAGCCGTAGTATTAATTTCAAGCTTGATTATGATAATCTCACTTGCAAGGTCTGGCTCTCTACTTTTTTACAATGTTCAAAAAGGTGAGCTTTGCGAAACAACAAAATTAAATAAAATGGCGTATATGCCTATACTCTTTTTAATATCTTTAATTCTGCTTTTAGTTCTATTTGCAGGCAATATCGTAGACTTTACTGATTCAATATCACTCTACATGTACAGCCAAACAGACTATATAGAAGCTGTGTTAAATATCTCAATCGAACAGGAGGCTACTAGATGATTCATAAAGTATTACCACATCCAATTTTAACTATGTTCTTATGCGTGATGTGGATGACACTAAATAGTAGCTTTAGTGCTGGTCATTTTGTGTTAGGGCTTTTTTTAGGAGTTATTATACCTATCTTTACATCTCCTTTTTGGGAGGAGAAGATAAGCCTACACAAGCCTCTAGTGTTTATTGAATTTTTCTTTATAGTTATGTGGGATATTGTAGTCTCAAACATAGTTGTTGCAAAACTAATATTAGGAAAAAATAGCAATCTTCATCCAGGATTTGTCGCAATTGAACTAGATATTAAACACCCTTTTGGCATTAGCATACTATCAAACACAATATCACTAACACCAGGAACAGTCTCATGTGATTTAACTTTGGACAAAAAGCAACTTATTGTCCATTTTCTAGATTTAAAAGACCCAGAGCTTGCCGCCAAAGAGATTAAAAATCGCTATGAAAAACCACTAATGGAGGTCTTTGAGTTATGCTAGAGTTAGTTTTAAAAATCGCATTTTTAATAGTATCGATTGCAATGCTACTAAGTTTTTTTCGCTTAGTGAGAGGTCCTGATGCAGTCGATAGAATTTTAGCCTTAGATACTCTTTATATAAACTCTATCGCTATATTGATTTTATACGGAGTTCATACGAGTAGTTTTCTATATTTTGAAGTTGCTCTGCTCATATCTATCATGGGTTTTGTTGGAACTATCGCTTTAAGTAAGTTTTTATTGCGTGGTGATATAATTGAATAGGAGTATTTATGCTTGAAATTGTTTTAGTTTTTTTAATCTTAGTAGGTGCATTTTTTACTCTAGTTGGTTCTATTGGTCTATATAAACTACCTGGCTTCTACATGCGTCTACACGGCCCAACAAAAGCGACTACACTAGGAGTTGGTACTATTTTATTAGCATCAGCACTCTACTTTACAAGCAAAACAGGGTATTTGAGTCTACATGAGATACTAATAACTATCTTTTTATTCATAACTGCACCAGTAAGTGCACATCTAATGGCAAAAGCCGCACTTCACATAAAAACAAGACAAGCTAAAAGAACTCAAAACTTTATAGAAAAAAGAGAGCAAAAAGAGAGCAAA
>CAZXOZ010000005.1:29871-31395 GCA_964642805.1 uncultured Sulfurospirillum sp.
AAAAAGAGAGCAAAAAGAGAGCAAATGAGATATAAAGCATTGAGAGTTGAGAGTTGTGAGGGCAAGTTCATAAAAGAGATAAAGACTCTACCCCTAAGTGAGCTAGATACCAACGAAGTTCTTATTCGGGTCAAGTATAGTGCGCTTAACTACAAGGATGCTCTAAGTGCTATTGGTAATAGGGGAGTTACAAGAGAGTATCCTCATACTCCTGGGATTGATGGGACTGGAGTTGTGCAAAGAAGTAGCAGTCCAAAGTTTAAAAAAGGCGATGAGGTAATTGTTACTAGTTTTGATTTGGGCATGAATACAGATGGGGCGTTTAGTGAGTATATAAGTGTACCAGAGTCTTGGGTTATACCCCTTCCTCAAACTCTTACCCTAAAAGAGGCAGTAACAATAGGAACAGCGGGACTAACAGCGGCTATAAGTACAGACAAGCTCCTATTAAATGGTCAAAAAGTTGGAGATAACATACTTGTAACAGGGGCGACTGGAGCAGTTGGTAGCTTTTGTGTCAAACTCCTCTCTAGTCTTGGCTTTAGGGTTACTGCCCTAAGCTCAAAAATAGACAAAAGAGAGTTTTTAATCTCCATAGGTGCAGATGAAGTAATTTTAAGAGATGAGTTTGAAATACATACAAAAAAACCTCTTTTAAAACCAAGATATGATGGGGCAATTGATGTTGTTGGGGGTGAGATACTAGAAAATATCCTCAAGCAGATAAAATCAGGAGGAAGCATTGCCATTTGTGGCTTAGTGGGTTCAGCACAACTAAACTCTACTGTTTTTCCATTTATACTCAGAGGAGTAAATCTTTTGGGAGTTAACTCAGCAGAATTCGATAGTAAATATAGAAGTATATTATGGAATAAACTTGCCAATGAGTGGAAGATAGACTTAACAAATATAGTTCACGAACACGCTCTTGAGGAGCTACCAAATCTTATAGATGAGATGCTAGAAGGCAAAAGTACCGGAAGAGCAATTATAAAAATAGATTAGCGATTTTATATTTTATTTATATTATTTGAGTATAATAGTATTTATTATCACTAGGAATATCATGTTAACAACACTTCTTAAAAGAGATGGAACTACAGAAGAGTTTCGTGCTTACAAAATCGAAGATGCCATTAAAAAGGCTTTTAAGAGTGTAAATGTAGTTTATAACGAAAGCCCGTTTAAAAACATCATGGAGAGTATCGGTAAAAAAAGAGTTGCTGCTGTTGAGGATATCCAAGACTTGATTGAAGTTGAGTTATATAAAGCAAGATATTTTGAAGTTATGCGATCGTTTATGATATATCGTCACACTCACAAGATGCAAAGAGAGCATGTAGGTGGACTCAATGAAGATACTACTTTTATCAACTCGACTCAAACTATTGAGGAGTATATAGGAAAAAGTGATTGGCGAATCAAAGCAAACTCAAATACAGGCTACTCAAATGCTGGTCTTGTAAACAACACTGCAGGAAAAATCATAGCAAACTACTGGCTAGACAAAATCTACTCAAAAGA
>CAZXOZ010000006.1:0-30632 GCA_964642805.1 uncultured Sulfurospirillum sp.
TACCTTTTTTTATAGAAGCCGTTAGTTTTTCTATGGCTTGAGGCTGGTCGCCTGAAGGAGAAAAGGGGCTATTTAGTTGAAATTTTGCCATTTAAAAAGAGTGTTGCCTAAATATCGTCAATATATGTACATTTTTATTTATAATTTTAAATACTATAGTATAACCTTTATAAATCAAATCTCTAGTGTTCGTATCATCACTATAATAACTACCTCGACAACGATATGGCATTCAGTTTAAGCTTTCTATTTTTTTAGACAGTTCTAATATAAACTTTTTTGCTTTTACAGAAGAGTCATTTTTTGATATGTACTTAAAGATACTCTGAAGGTCTTTGTTAGCCTCGTTTTCTACAAGCACAGTATAGGACATTAGCTCTCTAGTGTATCGTTAATAGCTTTAGATAAAGGAATGGCACTATCTTTAGATATGCTGTTTGTTGCATTTTGTACTTTTTCTTTTGCCTTTTCAAGGGAGATACTAGGGTACTCTTCTTTTGAAAAAGATATTTTATTTTTAGGCAACATATCAAGCATTCCCATAAACTTTTCAAAGATACTATCGTCTATATTTAAGCGTATTGTCTGCATAAATCATCCTTTATCTAGCAATTATACCAAAAATTCAATTTTTTTGTTACAACTAGACAAATCAAATTTTGTGTATTTGCATTTTTGTAGAAGCAGTTAGTTTTTTTTACTGTCCAAAGGAGAGAAGGGAGCTGTTTAGCTTGAAGATTGATTTATCCTACCTACCCAATAGTCAGGTTTTCTATGTTGATTAGCAATGGCTATAGCCAGAATTTTATCAGTTTCTATGGAGTATAAAATACTATATGGAAATTTATGAACTACACATCTTCTTATATCTCTTTATAAATCATTGGAAATTCAACAATTCTATTAAGAGTCTTATAGATTGTCTCTTTAAATAAAACTCCAAGTTTTTCTTGTTGGTTTTCATAATAAGATTGAGTGTCGTATAGTTCTTGTTCAGCTAATTTTAAAAATTCCACATTCATTTATCTAAAAATTTCTTCCATAGAAGTTGTTTCAAGCCCGCCTTCTCTATATGCTTTTAGCCTATCTACTGCTTCAGTTGCCCATATCTCATCTATCTCTTTATCGGGTTTATCCAAGCTTTTTAAAAGTGCATCAACGATGGCAAATCTATCATTGGCATTTAGATGCATAGCATCTCTCAATATGTCATTTTTGCTCACAATAACCCCTTTTTTAAATTATTATACCAAAAATTCACTTTTTTTTGTTACAATTAGACAAATCAAATTTAGGATATAAAATGTTTGAAGCACCAAAAGAGGAGATTACAGTAAACAAGCTATCCCAAAAGATAGACGATTTGTTGGCTAGGTTTGAGGCTATGAAGTCTGAAAATGATAAGCTAAGACAAGAGTTAGTTACTTTAAAAGCTCAAAGCGAATCAAAAAACATACAGATATCCAAGCTCGAAGAGGATTTGATGAGCAGGGATATAGAGTCTGACGATATATTTTCTAAGATTGAGGAAGTTCTCAAAAGATGAGCAAACTTACCATCTCAATAGGCTCAAAAGATTTTGATATCACACTTGAGTCAGAGTTTTCAAAATACTTTGAAGAGGAGTTTAGAGATGATTTTGGACAAAAAACTACCATAGATACAAAAGAGCTTCTGTATGCTTATGTGCAAAAGTGCTATGAAAAGTTTATAAGCAAGGAGGAGTATAAAAAAATATCAGATAGGATTGATGGGATTGTTTAGGCATCTAACCATTTAACCCGAATTCATCACTTTTATGAACTCTATTGGCTCTTTGCTTTGAAAGCTATATCCTAAAAGTGATATTTTATGGGCATGCAACATAACTCTTTTATAGGGCTTTGCTCCGTACTGGGTGTCTCCTAGAATTGGAATTTTTATGCTTTTAAGATGGGCTCTTATCTGGTGAGTTCTTCCTGTTTCAATTCTCACTCTTACTTTTGAGAGTTTTCCCTCAAGCATCAAAGGCTCGATATGGCTAATAGCGTCTTTGCCTTCGTCTGCCACCTTGCTAAAAAGGGTGTTTCCTTTTTTGATAGTTGTGATTGGCTTATCGACACTAACAGCCTCGATACATTTGCCTTGAACTATCGCAATATACTCTTTCTCGACCTCTCTGTTTTTAAATGCTCTTACTGCTTTTTCGTGAAACTCTTCATCTTTTGTAAAAAGTAGAACTCCGCTTGTTTCTTTGTCGAGTCTATGCAGTAAAACTGAATTAGAAAAACCGCGAGCAACCTCTTGGGTTGTTACAAATGCTGGCTTATCAACAGCTATAATCAAACTATCTTCAAATATTATTTTTGGTTTTGCTATTTTATCAACTCTAAACTTCGCCTTTGTGCTTAACTCACCTCTCGCAACTGCCACTTTTTTACCGCCACAATACACCACGCCCCTATCAATCAAATCTTTTGCAGCACGATTTGAGATTTCCTCTTGAACTGCTAAAAGTTTATACGCTTTTTCATTCACCTCTACTTCTCCTTTTACTATTTCTCCACTAAAATTCCTCTCTCTAAAGCTAAGCCTTAGGCGAGAAATTTATGTTTTAATTTTTTGTAGCAGAGTATCAATACTCCCTACATGTAGAACCTTTGATGGCTTAATCTCATCAAAGTTTTTTGTTTTTAGCTCCTCAATGGAGCATATCTCTATATTTTCTACGAGAGAAAAAACTGATTTTTGGTTAAAGAAATATTTGCCACTAACTATCTTTACTCCAAAAAAAGCTGGCTCAAGTGGGTTATGCCCACCAATACCATCTTTAAATGAGCCACAAAGTATGACTACATCACTTATGGCATACAGATTTACAAGCTCACCCATCTTGTCGCATAGCACTACATCGCCACATATCCCACCATCAATCTTTGAGTAGCTTAGTTTTCTCTCTTGTGCATAGTTTTGCAAAAGCCTATCAACGCTAGCAAATCTCTCAGGGTGTCTTGGAACCACAACTAACATCTCATCACTCTTTAAGCTTAAACTCTCTAGTATCATTTGCTCTTCACCCTCATGAGAGCTAGCAATCACTATCATCTTCTTCTTTGGCTTCTCATGTTCGTAAGTTACCACTGGTTTTGAAAATGTTTTTATATTTCCACTCACATGTACACTTCTAGCCCCTAGCTCTTCAAGTCTTTTTCTATCAACTTCACTCTGTGCAAACACCTCATCAATGCTGGCAAATATCCATCTATAAAACCAAGCAAATCTCCTGTATGAACTATATGAGTTATCAGAGACCCTTGCATTTATCAAAATCGTCTTTGCACCTTTTAACTTTGAAACCATAAAAAGCATAGGCCAAAGCTCCGCCTCTGTTACTACAAGTGTCTTTTGCTCTTTTATCCAAAATGGAAGAAATATCTCATAGGGCAGAAATCTTACATGCAAGGACTTCAGTCTCTTAGCTGACTCATAGGCTGTAGCTGTGATAACTGTTAGATTTATCTGTTCGCTCTCTAGCTTTTCAAAAATCGGTTTTAAAGAGTTAGTTTCCCCTAATGAGCAAGCATGAAACCATACACCTTTCTCACTAAATGGGCTATTGCTTTTTAAAAAAAATCGTGCTGGTATCGAGACTCTATATTTTCTCTTAAAACTAAGAAGTATCAAAATCGGTAGTGCTAAGATATAAAAAAGCACTACCACTATATAGTAGAGATAAAAAAGCAATTTACGCCTCTACTTCCTCTTTTTCTTTGTATAGAATTCTACCACAATGAGGGCAAGTTACTATATCATCTTTTTTTATCACTTCGGCATAGGTCTTATCGTTGATTCGCATAAAACAACCATAGCATGCCTGTTTTTTAACAGGTACTACTGTTGTATTTTTTGCCCACTTTCTAATCTTCTCATAAAAAGTTAAGATTTTTTGGCTCATCTGAAATATTAACTTCTCTTTTGCTCCATAAACTTTTGCTCTTTGTTTGTCAATCTCAACCATACTTGACTCTACAGAAGCAAGAATCTCTTCACTCTCTTTTTGAATCTCGCTAAGCTTCTCTTTTAACAACTCAGCATCGATCTCTTTCGCCTCAACAACAGTCTCAAGCCTTGCTATCTCTTCATTTGCAAATTCACACTGCTCTTTTGCAATCTCCTCTTCAAGCTGAAGTGCTTTTATCTCTTTATCTGTCTTTACAATGGCACCTTTTTTAGAGAGTTCTGTAAGCTTATCTGCCAATTCCGCTAGATGAAGTTCATTTTTAAATTTTTTAAGCTTGCCCTCTTTAATCTCCTCTTCAAAGCCTGCAATGCGATTAATCATCTCCTTCTCTTTTGCTTTTGAGGCTATCAACTTTGACTCAATTTCCTCTACTTTTGGACCAAAATCGTCAATCTCTTTATCCGTTTTAGCTAGATTTACTAACTGCTCTAGGTGTTTATTCATCTACTTATATTCCTCTACTTGTGTTTAAATGGGTTTTTAGAATTTGTCATTATAGCTTTTAATGGAAAATTTATCAAATTCTTACTCAAACATGCTGGAAAATGAGACTCGCTCTCAAAGTGTCCAATGTCCAATAAATTCAAACTATTCTCTCTAGCCTCCAATGCCTGATGATACTTAAAGTCTCCACTTAAAAAACAATCGGCATCAACCTGACCAATCAAATCACCACCACTTCCTGTTGTAATAGCACATCTTTTTATGTGCGTCCTATCACCCACTGCTCTTATGCTCTTAAGCCCAAAACAGCTCTTTACATGTAGAATTAACTCATCAAAACTACAATCTACATCAAAATAGCAAACATACCCCTCGCAAACTATCTCCTTATAGCCCAACACTTCAGTCGTAACATACCTATTGAGATGGGTAGTATCAAAATTTGTATGCATCGCTATCAAATATATATCTTTTTTTATCATCTTTTTTATCAGTTTTGAAGGATAGAGTGAAGAGTTTAATTGCTTTAATCCCTTAAAAATTAGAGGGTGATGAGATATAATTAGAGAATTTTCTCTAACCTTTTCTAAAAGAGCACTATCAACATCTAAGCTAAGATAAACCTGCTCAACCTCATCATCCATCTCTCCAACTTGCAAGCCACTATTATCCCAAGGCTCTTGAAGCTCAAACGGACTCAACTCATCTAGGATACTATATATCTGCTTTAACTTCATCAGCTATCTCTTTATATTTAACAGCGCAACCATTTGCAAGTTCACGAATCTTTAGTATGTAGTTTTGTCTTTGTGTAACTGATATAGCTTTTCTCGCATCTAAAACATTAAATGTGTGAGAAGCCATCAAACAGTAGTCATAAGCAGGAAGAGGAAGATTAGCCTCAAGAGCTCTTTTGCACTCCGCTCTACTCTGCTCAAACTGTGCTAAGAGCATCTTTACATCAGCAACTTCAAAGTTATACCTACTAAACTCATACTCACTTTGCTTGTGAACATCGCCATAGGTCGTAACTCCATACCTGTTTTCACTCCAAATCAAGTCATAAACAGACTCTTTTTCTTGAAGATACATAGCAAGCCTCTCAACTCCATATGTAAGCTCAACAGAGATTGGATTACAAGGAATGCCACCAACTTGTTGAAAATAGGTAAACTGTGTAACCTCCATACCATCAAGCCAAACCTCCCAACCAAGCCCCCAAGCCCCAAGTGTTGGAGACTCCCAGTTATCTTCTACAAACCGAATGTCATGCTTTCTCAAATCAAGCCCCAAAGCCTCAAGACTCCTCAAGTAGAGTTCTTGAATATCATCAGGACTAGGCTTTATAAGCACCTGAAACTGATAATACGCCCCTAAGCGGTTTGGATTTTCGCCATATCTACCGTCAGTTGGACGGCGAGACGGTGCCACATAAGCTGTTGCCCAAGGCTTGCTTCCAAGGCTTCTTAGAAATGTAGCATTATGAAAAGTTCCTGCACCACTAGGTATGTCATACGGCTGAACTATCACACAACCCTCATCTTGCCAAAATGTCTGTAGCTTTAAAAGCATCTCACTAAATGTTAACAACTAACCATCCTTTTTATAATTCTCTACTGCTCTATTCCACATAAGTTTATACTTTCTTTTGGTGAACTCTAGCTCATCTTGAGTGTTTTTAAGCTGATTTGTTAGAGTTTCTACTATTTTTCTGTCTTCATCATAAAGCTCTTGCATAGAAAAAAGAGCCTCTTTTAAAAAACGGTTTTCGCTCTTAAGGGCATCCAAAGTTTCATCTTTTGCATCCATAACTTTCTCATGTAGACCTAAGATAGTACCTATTGTCTTCTCAACAAAATCTGCTCCCTCGAGAGTTACTATATTTGCATCAATAGACTGAGAAGCTCTAGGTAGAGGCATAAGCTCATTTGTTCCTTTTGATGCCTCTATAAGCCTCTTGCCACCCTCCTCTTTAACACTCAATCTGCCTCTCTCTATCATGTCTTCAATAGTAGCTATATCCAAATGAACAAGCTTGCTAAACTCCTCGATATCTAGCCATGTCTGCATAATGTACTACTCCTTACACTCTTACTTCTACTTCGATTGAGTCTGATTCAACTATTTTTGCTTTTAAAATTCTATCTTCAATAAGCTTTACTTTTAACTCTTCATCCTCAATAGCTAAAATTTGCATTGCTAAGTATGCACTATTTTTAGCACCAACTTCTCCTAAAGCAACAGTAGCCAAAGGCATACCAGAGGGTACTTGAGCCGTACTAAGCATAGCATCAAGCCCATCCATAGCACAACCTTTCATGGGAACTCCAATAACAGGCTTAGTAGTTAAAGAGACTACAGCACCTGCAAGATATGTCTCCATGCCAGCTGCAACTATAAACACCTTAGCACCTCTTCTTTCCGCTTCTAATACATACTTTTTGGTTCTTTCAGGATTTCTATATGCTGAAGTGATGACCAACTCATGTAAAACACCGAATTTTTCCAAAACTCTTGCTGTTTTAGCCATAAACTCATAATCACTCTTTCTTCCCATCATTATCGATACAAATTTCATTCTGACCTCATATTTTTAATCTTAAAAATGTATATGGTGGCAACTTACAAGGTGTCATTATAGCATTTATATTTCCACTATGAATCGACTCATAGACTCTACCTTTTTTAGTTCTTAACTCTTTAAACCTTAGACTCCACCTACCATCTACCTGCCTTACCTCTCCTGTCTCATTGTTTACCTCGCTAATCTCTCCATCAGGCAAAACTAAATCATACTCTACATCTGGTTCTAGCTTATCCTTACTTAGTAGCTCTATGCCACTGCTTACAACTTCGGCTACAACTTGATAGGTACCCTCGCTAATAGAGTGCTCTAAGTTTTGAGTATCATTTTTATCATAAGGTCTACTCACAAGATAGCCGTCGCTAAAACCCCTGTGCTTTGTAGAGTTAAGCTCATCTATATACTTCTGCTTTTTAAAACTGCCTAGATAGAAATCATCAATAGCTCCTCTATAGGTCTTTGCTGTAATCCCTACATAGTAACTACTTTTTGTGCGACCCTCTATCTTTAGGGCATCTATAACATTTGAGCTAAGCATCTCATCAACATGGGCGGACAAGTTCAAATCTTTTGCATTCATGATATGCGTTCCCGTATCGTCCTCCTCTATCCTAAATAGCGTTCCACTCTCCTCATTTTTGGCATACAAAGTATATGGAAATCTACAATCATTTGCACAGCTTCCACGATTTGCAACTCTTCCACTTTGAACAGAGCTTATAAGGCATCTTCCGCTATAAGCGAAGCACATAGAGCCATGCACAAAAGCCTCTAGTTCTAAATCTGGCACTCTTTTTTTAATAGCAATCAAATCCTTAAGACTAACTTCACGAGCAGCGACTATGCGTTTTACACCCATCTCATAAAAAACCTCTGCATCAAGATAGTTCAATACATTGGCTTGAGTAGATAGATGTATAGGCACATGTGGAGCGATCTCTCTTACTAGCTTTATCACCCCTGGAGTTGCAACTATAAATGCGTCGGGATTCATCTTTGTAACTCTTTGAATATGCTTTTTTAACAACTCTATCTGAGAGTTAAAAGGAAATCCATTGACGGTTACATAGAGCTTCTTGCCCTTTGAGTGAGTATATCTTATAGCCTCTTCAAAACTCTCATAAGTAAACTCTTTTCCTGAGCGAATCCTCAAAGAGAAGTGGCTAACTCCAGCATAAACTGCGTCAGCACCATAAGCCAATGCAATTTTAAGCTTTTCAAAACTGCCAGCAGGGCAGAGTAGCTCAGCTCTAATCAAACTAATTTTTTCCTAAATTTGCTATTAGTGCCTCTATGTCATCATTGGTTACAACACTTTCAGTGCTCTCATCACCCTCTATATGAACTGCACTTCCAACTCTCTTTGAGTCATCTATCTTGCCCTCAAAAAGACTACTCATGTAGCCTGATAATGCCCTCATTACATTGATAACTCGCTCTATTTTTTGACGATGAATGTCTTGATACTGCATAATATCCATAGTCATCATCACTTCATCTTCAGTATCTTGGGATGCTTGAATTAGCCCTTCTACTTTACTCTTCATCTCTTTATTATCTTCTAAGGCTTTACTAAAATCCTCTACATTTGGAAATTTTTTGCACAGAGTTGAGAAAAGCGCTATATTCGAGTCTATGAGTGTTGTAACTTCACTGCCATTTTCCCCTACAGTCACCATAAACTCATTGATAGCCTCAAGCTTATCAAAAACTTCTCCAGCTTTTATCTCTGAGTCTCTTGTAACATCATCGAGTTGATGAACCATCTTATGGTCATCAGTTGGAGGAGGCGGAGGCCAAGACATATCTGCTGAAGCCCTATACTCGCGTGCATCTTTTGTCTCTTTAGTTGAGTCTTCTGGCAACTCTTTTTGCACCTCTTTTTGCACCTCTTTTTGTGCTACCTCATCATCTTCTATCCCACCTGCCATTAACGCATCAAGCTCTTCTTGTGTCATGAGTTACTCCTAGAAAATATTTAAGGTACCTCTAGAGATACCCTTTATCCCGAATTATGGAATAGAGATTACTAAACTAGCACTCTCTATTGCATAATTCGGGTTTATGCTACATTATATATAACTTTATATATAATTACACTTTAAGAGGGAAAAAAATGAGCGTAGATTTACACAATCATACTACTTTATGCAAACATGCAACTGGTACACCGCAAGAGTATGTTGAAAAAGCAATTGAAAAAAATATAAACTACTTTGGTTTTAGCGACCATGCTCCTATGGATTTTTGTCAAAAATTCTGTATGGGATTTGAACAAATGAGAGAGTATGAAGAGTCTGTCTTGTCTCTTAAAAAAAGATATAAAAACGATATAGATATACTGCTTGGATATGAAGTTGATTTTTTAGAAAACTACATGGACAGAAGAGTTTTAGAGGCAGATGTAGATTATCTTATAGGCTCTGTTCATTTTATAGGAAAATGGGGATTTGATAATCCTGAGTTTATAGGTGAGTATAAACATAAAGATATTGATAAGATTTGGGTAGAGTATTTTGAAGCGATTGAGGCTCTTGCTAAAAGTGGTCTTTTTAATATTGTTGGACATATTGACCTCATAAAAATATTTAACTTTCTTCCAAAAAAGGATGTAAGGTTAATAGCCAAAAAAGCGATAAGAGCGATAAAAAAGGCAGATATTGTTGTTGAGATAAATGCCGCAGGATTGAGAAAGCCTGTAAAAGAGGCATATCCGAGCTCATCTATTATGGAGCTCTTAAGCGAATACAACATACCTATCACTTTTGGCTCAGACGCACACAAACCAGAGCAAGTTGGATTTAAACAAAAAGAGATTTATGCACTTGCAAAGTCTTACGGATATACTCAATGTGTAGCTTTTATAGAGAAAGAGCGGGTAATGGTTAATTTTTAATCACAAATTAAAGCAGTTTATACAACAAATAGGGTAAAATGCTCACAAAATTATATGAGGAGTGCGTATGGGTAAGTTTGTTAATAGTGTAGAGGAGTTTTTTGAGTATTGTAAAGAGAATGAGGTTGAGTTTGTAGATTTTCGTTTTACCGATATAAAAGGTACATGGCATCACATAACATACACCATGAAAGCTATTGATGCTGAAATGCTAACTGATGGTATTCCATTTGATGGCTCATCTGTAGATGCATGGCAGCCAATCAATAAATCAGATATGATTCTAATACCAGAGGCTCAAACAGCATTTTTAGATCCATTTACTGCTGATTCTACTGTCATTGTGATTTGTGATGTTTATGACATCTACAAGGGTGAGATGTATGAAAAGTGCCCAAGAAGTATCGCTAAAAAAGCGGTGGAGCATCTAAAGGAGACTGGACTTGGTGATACTGTCTATTTTGGACCTGAGAATGAATTTTTTATCTTTGATGATGTAAAAATCAAAGACAGTATTAGTCACTCTTTTTTTAAAGTAGAGTCCGAAGAGGGAGACTGGAGTTATGACACAACCTATGAAGATGGCTTCAACACAGGTCATAGGCCAGGAACAAAAGGTGGATATTTTCCCTGCCAACCAACTGATAGTATGGTTGACCTTAGAGCCGAGATGGTTCAAGTAATGGAGCAGATTGGACTTGATACTTTCGTGGTACATCACGAAGTTGCACAGGCTCAAGGTGAGATTGGCGTAAGATTTGGAACACTCGTAGAAGCTGCTGATAATGTACAAAAGTATAAGTATGTAGTCAAGATGGTAGCACACCTAAACGGCAAAACTGCTACATTTATGCCAAAACCACTCTATGGCGACAATGGAAACGGTATGCATGTCCACATGTCAATCTGGAAAAATGGTAAAAACCTCTTCTTCAAAGCTGGAGAGTATGCAAACCTAAGCGATATGGCTAGACACTATATAGGCGGTGTCTTAGGAAATGCAAGAGCAGTTGCAGCATTTACCAATCCATCAACAAACTCCTACAAAAGACTAGTTCCAGGTTTTGAAGCTCCCTCTATTTTGACCTACTCTTCGCAAAATAGAAGTGCTAGTTGTCGTATACCTTATGGGTCAGGTGAAAAATCAGTTAGGGTTGAGATTAGATTTCCAGACTCTACTGCCTGCCCATATCTTGCATTTGCAGCTCTACTGCTAGCAGGAATTGATGGTATAAACAAAAAAACTGAGCCAAATGGACCTATGGATGAAGATCTCTTCAAGATGTCTTTAACAGAGATAAGAAAAAAAGATATTGAACAGATGCCTCACACTCTTAGAGGCTCTTTAGAAGCACTAATTAGATTCAATGAGTTTTTGAGACCTGTTATGAGTGATGAGTTTATAGATGCCTACCAGCACTATAAGTTTGAGACTCAAGTATGGCCTTATGAGGCTAGACCTACTGCATTTGAGTTTAAATCAACCTACTCTTGCTAAAAGATTTCACTAGTAGTGGGGATATGGAGTAAGCTCCCTATCTCCCTCTTTGCAAAAAAGCATTTAACTGGTTTGCGAAAGACTCCGCATCTT
Source organism: uncultured Sulfurospirillum sp. (assembly GCA_964642805.1). GTDB lineage: Bacteria > Campylobacterota > Campylobacteria > Campylobacterales > Sulfurospirillaceae > Sulfurospirillum_A. The sequence continues at coordinate 11,516 of CAZXOZ010000006.1, forward strand.
TTTTACTAAAAGGGGCTGGTCCACCAGTAACTTCACCGCTATCTCTTAACTCACTCATAAGATTTCTCATAGCTAAATACTGCTTAATATTCTCAACACTATAGAGTTCCCCACGATGGTCAATAGCATGTGCTTTTTTTGATATAAGACGATCAGCCAACGGAATATCCGCAGTTATAATTAAATCGCCCTCTTGTGCCATCTCAACTATCCTATTGTCCGCTTCATCTGCCCCTGCTTCAACTATAACATACTCTACATGCATAGAATTTCCTACTTTTACTCGCTTATTTGAGATAACAAATGTCTTCATAGAGAGTCTTTCAATCGCTTTAAGCAGTATGGGTTTTAATAGATTTGGAAGAGCGTCCGCATCTATATAAAGGTTCAGATTATCTCCTTTACTCTGCCAACATCACCACCAATAAGCCTTACCTTTATACCATGCGGATGAGAAGGTGAGTTTGTTAAAATATCCTTTACGATGCCTTCGGTTAAAATACCACTTCTTTGGTCTTTTTTAAGTACTATTTTTACTTTTATTCCTGCTTTTATATCTACTCTTTTTTCTCCACTCAAAATAGCATTCCTCCATCTTCACTCTCATCTAGACCACTAGCTCTAAGAAATGGGGATGTTTTTGTAAAAAACTCTTTTTTTCCATCTATTATTTTCATCGCTACTCCTTTAGGCACTGCAAACTCTCTTTTAGTCTGAGGGTACATGTCTATATATCCTTTTATGAAGTGAGTAAAAGCAGGAGCAGCAACTCTGCCACCTGTCTCTTTTTTTTGCATAGGACTATTGTCATCGTTGCCATACCACACAACAACCTTAATCTCTGGTGTAAACCCACAAAACCATGCATCTACATTCTTGTTGGTTGTTCCTGTTTTTCCTGCCACCTCAATTCCAGCTACTCTTGCTCTTTTCCCTGTCCCTCTCTCTACGGCACTCCTTAAGATATCTACAATTAAAAAAGCTTGCTCGGGAGATGTAACTCTCGTTTTTTCACTCTCATATACTGTCTGCGTGCCAAATCTATCGACTATTTTTTTGATAAGCACTGGCTCTACCCTTGTACCATAATTAGAAAATGAGGAGTAAAATCCACTAAGCTCAAGCGGAGAGATACCAAAACTTCCTAAAGATAGAGATAGATCATGAGGTAACTCTCTAAAGCCATCACTCCTTAGATCTCTATACACACTATCTAGCCCTAATGCATTAGTAAGATTTATAGTTGCTAGGTTTCTTGAGTGAACTAAAGCATCTTTAAGTGTTACAAGTCCCTCAAAACTCTCCCCATAATTTTTTGGTCTCCAATCCTCTTCTCTCGCTTCGTCTATATAAACTCTTGATATATCAGGAATTTCACTCATAGTCGAATATCCAACATCTAGTGCTTTTTGATAGATAAAGGGCTTAAAGGATGAACCGGGCTGTCGTCTGCTTTGAACTGCTCTGTTGAAGTGTGAATCTCTATAGTTAACCCCACCAACCATAGCCAGGATATCGCCACTTTGAACATCAAGAGATACCAAAGCTCCATTTAAAATTGTGCTATTTGACTCCTGTGGGTGTCTTTTAATAATCTCACTATGCCCAAACTCTAGAGATCTCCTCGCAAGCTCTTGGAGCTTTAAATCTATACTAAGATGAATCTCATAACCACCCGTTCTAAAATCTTCATACTTTTGGCTAGCTCTTCTTATCACCTCATCAACTACATACGGTGCTCTATTTCTTGTAAGTGTATCATCATATACTATTGGCACCTCAGCTAAAGAGACCCTATACTCTTTTTCGCTTATCCAGCCAAGAGTATGCATCCTATATAGCACTCTATTGGCTCTGCTTAGAGAGAGATCAATATTGCGAGTTGGATCATATGCACTAGGAGCTCTTGGAAGACCTACGAGTATCGCTATCTCTTTAAGAGTTAATTCATCTAAATTTTTACGAAAATATCCAATAGAAGCAGTCCTTATACCATAATATCCGCTACCAAAATAGACATGATTTAAGTATCTCTCTAGAATCTGCTCTTTTGTGAGCTCACTCTCTACTTTAAAGGCTAAAAGTGCCTCCTTTATCTTTCTTATTATCTTTTTCTCTCTTGTTAAGACTGTATTTTTAACAAGTTGCTGGGTTATAGTGCTTGCACCCTCCACAAAACTTCTTGCCTCTATGACTTTAATGACAGCTCTAAAAATAGCTTCATAATTAAGACCTTTATGTTCAAAAAAAGCTGTATCTTCTATGGCCACGAGTGCCTCAATAGCCCTAGCTGGAATCTCATTATAATTAACATATAGCCTGTGATGTTTTTCAAAAATATTAGCAACCAATTCACCATTTCTATCAAATATCTGTGTACTTAGTTTTGGGCTATAGTCTATAATCCTATAGGCATCAAAACGGATTTGAGAGTACAAGTAGATAAGTCCTGCAGTAACTACAAAAAATCCTGCAAAAATTATCATTATTAAATACTTCATACTCTAAACTCCCTATTTTTAAAACTTGACTCAATCAGCTGCACTGTATACTCATGCTTTGGACTCTTGATAACCTCTTTTAAACTCCCTCTCTCAATAATCTTGCCGTCTTTAATGATGGCTATATCTTCACACAACCCTTCAACTGCCTCTATATCATGAGTAACAAATATCAACTTAAAACCCTGTTCAACATGAAGGAGCTTTATGAGATTTAAAATCTCCTCTTTGCTTTTTAAATCAAGAGCAGTAGTGGGTTCATCCAAAAGAAGCAGTTTAGGTTTTAATGCGATAGCAAAAGCTATGACAACTCGCTGAAGCTGTCCACCACTAAGCTCACTTGGAAATCTCTCAAGAAAACTATCCTCAAGCCCAACCATCTTAAAATACTCTTTTGCCTCATCTCTTGAAATTAAAAATTGATTTTTTATCTTTGTGAGCGGAGATAGTGCTGTAAAAGGATTTTGTGGCACAAAAGCAACGCTCTCGCCTCGCTTAATCTCAAACCCACCAAAATCGCTCTTAACGCTTAGTTTTTTTGGCAACATGTCTAAAAAAGCCTTTAAACTCAAGCTCTTTCCGCTCCCACTCTCCCCAATAAGTGCAAAAGAGTTTTCAAAACTAAAGCTAATATCAACTAGCTTTTTTTTATCTACCTCTATACAAAGCTCTTTGCACATAAACATCTCAATCCTCTAAAAACGGTAAAAGCTTCTCGACACAAAGCCCCATAGCGGTACTCTCATAACCCCTAACCTCTTCTATATACTCCTTGCAAAATCCTTCGACCATGCATGCTCCAGCCTTACCTCTCCACTCATCACTACACAAATACACCTCAAGAGCATTTTTATCAAACTCACCAAAGCTATACTCTGTGCTAGATAAATCTACAAACTCAAGCTTTTTTGTTTTGTAAATCATACATGTAAAGATAGAGACCATACTGCCACTTTGAGTTAGCAACATCTCTCTTGCTTCACCTGCATCTTTCGCTTTTCTTAAAAGCTTACCGCTAGAGACTACAACAGTATCAGCAAAAACAACTGGCATATCCAACCCAAACTCCTGTACAAAACTAGTCATCTTGCCTATTGTAGCACGATATACAAAACTTATGGGATTCTCTACATGTAAACTCTCTTCATCAAAACTCGCACCTTTTTGAATAAAAGGCACACCAAAAGAGCTTAAAAGCTTTGCTCTAGTTTGCGATTTTGAACCTAACACTATTTTTTTCACCTACAACACTTCCTTTGCAAACTCCAGTGCTACAATCTTTGCCTCTTCAATCTTTAACACATCTCGCCCACCAGCTTGTGCAAAATCAGCTCTTCCACCGCCTCCACCGCCTACAATAGGAGCTACTTTTTTTATCCAATCACCCGCTTTTATAGGGGCATTTTTTACACCGGAGGCTATTAAGACTTTGTCACCTTTAACTTGAAAAAGCAAAACTGCAACACTCTCTTTTTGGTTTTTTAAATCATCTATAGCTTTTTTAATATCTCCAGCTCCAAGCTCATCAACGATGAGCTCTACTCCATTAATATTATGAGCACTCACCTCTTTGCCAACATTTGCCTCAAGTGCTTCAACTTCAGACTTTAAAACTCTAATCTTGCTCTTTAGTTTTTGCACTCCTATAAGTGCATCTTTATGCTTGACAGCCTCTTTTATCTCTCTTAAGTTCTCTCTTAAAGCTTTTGTATAATTAAGCGAACTAGTCCCACAAATCGCCTCAATCCTTCTAACTCCAGCACTAACTCCACTCTCTTTTGAGATGATAAAGCTACCTATCTCTGCTACATTTTTCACATGTGTTCCACCACAAAGCTCCATGCTAGCATCTCCAAAAGAGACCACACGAACCTCATCGCCATACTTCTCACCAAACAGAGCCATAGCACCGCTACTTTTAGCCTCATTTATACTCATGATCTCGGTCTTTGTACTCTCTGCAAAAACTATAACTCTATTTACAAAATCTTCCACTTTTTCTATCTCTTCACGGCTCATAGCTTTTGGATGAGAGAAGTCAAACCTAAGTCTATTTTTCTCCACCAAACTACCAGCTTGTGCGATATGCTCACCCAAAATAGCTCTCAAAGCACTATGAAGTAGATGGGTTGCTGAGTGGTGTTTCTCTATCTCTTTTCTTGAAATATCCACCTCAACATCAACACTATCACCTACATGTAGAGGGGATTTTAACTCTACATGTGAGAGGTTTAAATCAAAAAACTTTTGTGTATCGACTACTCTGCCAAGCCCTTTTATCTCCCCTGTATCTCCACATTGTCCACCGCTCATAGCATAAAACGGTGTTCTGTCTAGCATCATCCAGCCGCTTTTTTTAAGAGTTTTTACCTCTTTGAAATTGGTATCTAAAAGTGAGACGACACTTGCTTTGCATGCTCTGTTTTCATACCCTATAAAATCATTATGCCCTACTCTCTCCAAAAGAGCCTTAAAGTCTCCGCTTGTAGCCTTGTCGCCACTACCTTTCCAGTAGGCTTTTGAGCGCTCTTTTTGAATCTCCATAAGTTTATCAAACTTTACACTATCTACTCTAAGCCCCTTGTCTCTTAGCATATCTTCAGTCAAGTCTAAAGGAAATCCACAAGTATCATAGAGTTTAAATGCAACCTCACCACTAAAAACATCTTTTGTTTTTTTAAGCTCTCTCTCAAACATCTCTAGCCCAGAAGCGATAGTCTCCAAAAACCGCTCCTCTTCTAGTCTAATCTGCTCCTTTATAGCATCTTTTTTTTCTATTAAGTATGGATACTGCTCGCCCATCAAAGAGTTAACAATATCTAAAAGTTTATACATAAAAGGCTTCCTAATCCCAAGAAGATAGCCATGTCTAACAGCTCTTCTTAAAATTCGACGAAGCACATACCCTCGCCCCTCTCTATTAAAACTAGTTCCTTGAGCTAGCAAAAATACAGTTGCACGAATATGATCAGCGATAACCCTATAACTAGCACCACTCTCATACGCATAAGACCTACCACAAAGCTTTACCACTTCATTGATGATAGGCATAAACTGCGATGAATCATAGTTACTAAGCACTCCCTCACACACTGCCACAACTCTTTCAAGCCCCATACCAGTGTCAATTGAGGGCTTTGGAAGAGGAGTGAGTGTTCCATCTTTTGACCTCTCATACTGCATAAAAACTAAGTTCCAAATCTCTAAAAACCTATCGCCGTCTCCGCCCAAATAGTCCTCATCAGAGCTAAAATGCTCACCACCTTGATCATAAAAAATCTCACTACAAGGTCCACATGGCCCAGTATCTCCCATCTGCCAAAAGTTATCACTATCTCCAAATCGCTTGATTCTCTCTAGTGGGATATGTTTTTGCCAAAGCTTCTGTGCTTCATCGTCAGTAGTATAGACCGTAACCCAAAGTCTATCTTTTGGAAGCTTTAAGACCTCAGTTATAAACTCCCATGCATGAGCTATCGCCTCCTCTTTGAAGTAGTCTCCAAAAGAGAAGTTACCAAGCATCTCAAAAAAGGTGTGGTGTCGTGCTGTGTAGCCTACATTGTCAAGGTCATTGTGCTTTCCTCCTGCTCTTATGCAGGTCTGAGCACTAGTGACTCTTGGAGGATTTGGAGTTGGAATCTCCCCTGTAAAGATGGCTTTAAAAGGCACCATTCCAGCATTTACAAAAAGCAGTGTTGCATCCTCAGGTACTAAAGGAGCACTTTGTGCTAATTTATGACTTTTACTCTCAAAGTAGTTTAAAAATTCGGCTCTTACATCCATTGTTTTTCATTCCTGATTAAAATTGAATTATTTTACCGAAAGTTGATGTAGAGGTAGCTTATAGTGTTTGAATATTTAAGAAAAAACTTGTTATAATTGCTAAAAATTACAACAATAAAGGAGCATTATGTTTATTTCAAACTCGAAACTAAAGGAGATTGAAGACTCATATAACCTAAAAATATCTCAACTAGAGTCACAAAATAGTGAGCTCTCTTTTGAGCTAGATAGGCTCAAGAGTACATTGAACGAAGAGAAAAATAAGAATCAAGATACAGATAGTATTAAAGAGCTGTTTGAAATTCTACTTGTAGCCTATGTTAACGGTATGGGTTTTTTGCAACGAACAGTAGACAGTAATCTGATTGTCTTAGATGATATCAACAGCCTAAATGAGAAAAACTCAAACTATGGTGCCAATATTGAGTCTGAGACTAGTAATATATCTGATGCCCTAAGTACAATCCAGCAACACTCAACTCAGCTAGGAGATGACTCCGATACACTTAACGAAAGTGTTGTCTCTATCGCTGAAATCATCAATCTCATTAAAGATATCTCAGACCAGACTAATCTGCTCGCACTAAACGCTGCGATTGAGGCTGCTAGAGCGGGTGAGCATGGCAGGGGATTTGCAGTTGTTGCTGATGAGGTTAGAAAACTAGCAGAAAGAACACAAAAAGCAACACAAGAGGTCGAGATAAATATAAACTCCCTTAAACAAAACTCAAACTCTATGACAGAGATAAGCAAAACATTTCTAGATGAGACTTCAAATATCATGGGAACACTTGAGACTTTCAATGAGTATGTTGCAAGCATGGCTTGTAACTCCAATAACATTCAAAACAAAACAGGCAATGTAACAAATGAGATACGCATAAGTCTAGGCAAGATTGATCATATCCTGCTAAAACTAGAAGGCTATAAATCTATCTTAAATGGAAGTAATGAGAGTATAATTGATGAGCATAGTTGTAAATTTTCAGAGTGGTTTTCAACTACAGGAACGCAAATACTCAAAGGCAATCAGTCCGCTATAAACAGTATAGCAAAGCACCATTCAAATGTACATGTAGGACTAAATGATATTGTCAAGATGGCGAGTGAAGAGAGTCGTAAAGAGGCTATTGAACGACTTCGTGATGTTGAAAACTCAAGCGAAGTAGCTTTTGAGGAGTTGATTGCGGTAGTTAAAAAGGTACAAGGCAACTAAAGTGAGTGTGCCTTTTTTGATGAAGGCACACTAAAGCTATGATTATACAGCTTTTTTTGCTATCTTTTTAGCCACTTTTTTTGTTTTTGGTGCTCTTTTAAGCACAGCTTTAGTAAGCTTTTTTACTGCTTTTTTAACATCTTTTTTCTTGATGTCTGTTTTGCAAACTGTTTTTTTTGCAACTTTTGCAACTGCTTTCTTCTTTAACACTTTTGCCATATTGGACTCCTTTGATTTTTTTATTACTAATAGTAATAAATTATAGTTATTATACATATTTATATCTTAAAAGAAGCTAAATATTGCTAATTACTATAAAATATGGTATAATTCTATAAAAAAGAGAAATTATGAATTTTGTAGAGTTTAAAAAATTACTACTAGATGCTGATATAACCCTACCAAAATTTAGTAAGCTCATAAAAGTAAGTGATAAAAATATCCAATCCTATAAAAAAAAGACTGAAGTGCCAAATGCGATAGCTGTTGTTGCTAAATGCTTTGCTAAGATGAATGAGCTAGATATCGACTACAGAGAGCTTATAGATTCACTTGAGCTTCAGTTAAAAACAAAAAATGGAGCTGGATTTTCAAAAAAGAAGTCTCCTGAAAATCCTAAGTAGTATTATTTTTCACCTATTTTGAATATAATTTTTTTCGCCTTCTTTAGGGCTTTTTCGCTACTTTTTTTATCATAAGCAAGAGCTACAGCCATCCTTCTTCCTATATGAGTTTTAGGTTTTCCAAAAACTCTTATAAAGGAGTTTTTGGAAAATATAGACTCTTTTATGCTTAGCTCTGGAGTAAAGGTGCATGTTGTTGATTTGTAAGCTGCACTAGCACCTGCTCCATAAGTAGCAAACTTTAGTGGCAATCCAAGAACAGCCCTTACATGTAGAGCAAACTGACTTTGACTTTGAGTAATCATAGTAACCATGCCTGTATCATGCGGCCTAGGGCTTACTTCGCTAAAGTAGACCTCATCGCCCTTTATAAACAGCTCAACTCCAAACACTCCTCGCCCTCCAAGTCCATCTGTTATCTTTTTAGCGATTTTGATTGACCTCTTCTTTGCAACTTTACTCATCTTCATGGGTTGCCAAGAAAACAGATAGTCTCCATCTTTTTGAGTGTGACCAATAGGCTCACAAAAAACTGTCTTTTTGCCATTTCTAAGTGTTAACAGTGTAATCTCATAATCAAACGATATAAACTCTTCAACTATAAGCTCACTTGCATCACCTCTCGCCTCTTTTGCAAGCTCCCATGATTTTTCTAAATCATTTTCACATTTTGCCACGCTTTGGCCATGCCCAGAGCTACTCATAACAGGCTTAATCACACAAGGAAAACCTATAGATTTTGAAGCACTTTGAAGCTCTTTGAAGCTCTTTACAAACCTATACTTACTCGCAAGCAGTCCCAACTCTTCACAAGCAAAAACTCTGATATTTTTTCTATTCATAGTCCGACTAACTGCTTGTGCATTTGGTATAACACAAAACCCCTCTTTTTCAGCCTTAAAAAGAGCACTTATACTAATAGCTTCAACCTCAGGAAGTATAAAGTCGGGACTCTCTTTTCTTATAATCTCAAGAAGCTCTTCTTCGCTTTTCATATCAATAACAAAAGCTCTATTGGCAACAAGATGTGCAGGAGCATTGGCATAGCTATCAACTGCAATCGTCTCAAGCCCCAATCTTTGAGCCTCAATGACTACCTCTTTACCAAGCTCTCCTGAGCCTAGTAGCATTATTTTTATGCTGTTTGATTTAAGTGGTGATGTAAATTGCATTTTGCTATCCCTTTTAAAACTTTTACCAAAATTGTACTATAATTTTGCTTACATATTTTTAGCCTTCCAAAAGTAAAATTTGAGTATAATTCGCTTTAATTTTACTTTAATATGCAAGGCTATGCTATGAAACTGCCATTTATTGATTTGAAAACCCAATATGAGAGATATAAAGACGAGATAAACAAAGAGGTTCTAAGTGTGATGGAATCAACTCAATTTATCCTAGGACCTCAAGTTGATAGGCTTGAAAATGGGCTTACGGAGTTTACTGGTGTGAAACACTCTATAGGTTGCTCAAGCGGAACAGATGCTCTTATCTTGGCTCTTTTAGCACTCGATATAAAAGCTGGAGATGAAATCATAACTACCCCTTTTACATTCATAGCTACTGCTGAAGTTATCGCTCTTCTTGGTGGGATTCCTGTTTTTGTAGATATTTGTGACAGGGATTACAATATAAATCATGCTTTAATTGAAGAGAAAATCACATCAAAAACAAAAGCCATTATGCCTGTTTCGCTTTATGGTCAAACTTCAAACATGAGCGAGATAAATAAGATAGCAAAAAAATATAATCTGCCAGTTATAGAAGATGGTTGTCAGAGTTTTGGGGCGGAGTTTGAAGGTAAAAAAAGTTGCAATCTAAGCACAATTGGGTGCACTAGCTTCTTTCCCTCTAAACCTCTTGGTTGCTATGGCGATGGTGGAGCTATTTTTTGCAATGATGACGAGCTTGCTAAAAAAATCAGAGTTTTACTAAACCATGGGCAAGAGCAAAGATACAAGCACAAGCTCATAGGCATCAACGGTCGCATAGATGCCATGCAAGCAGCAATTTTAAATGTCAAATTAAAGTATTTTAAAGATGAGGTAAAAAAGCGTATAGAGATAGGTAGTAGATATAGTGAGCTTTTAAAAAATAGTGATGATTTGATAGTTCCATTTGTGCATAAAGATAGAACTTCTATCTATGCTCAATACTCAGTTTTATGTGTAAACAGAGATGAGATGAACAATAAACTCAATAATGCAGGAATTCCAACAGCAATCCACTATCCAATCTCTCTTCATCTTCAAGGAGCATTTGAGTATCTTGGGTATAAAAAGAGTGATTTTCCTATAAGTGAAAGGATCTCAAAGAGTATCATCTCTCTTCCTATGAGTCCATTTCTGACAAAAGAGCAACAAGACATGGTTGTTGAAGCGATAGGGGCATAACATGGTAAAAGTAGCAATAATAGGTTTAGGCTCAATGGGGCAGAATCACTATAGAGTGTTAAAGGCACTAGAAGGATTTAAGGTAGTAGCTCTTTGTGACATCAAACAAACAAGAGATTATGATGAGCCTTTTTATACTAACTTAGAAGAGATGCTAGCTAAAGAGGAGTTTGATGCAGCGATTATAGTTGTGCCTACATTTTTGCATAAAGAGGTTGCTATTAAGTGTCTAAACTATGACAAGCACCTATTTATAGAAAAGCCAGTAGCCTCAACAGTGCAAGAGGCAAAAGAGATACTTAAAATAGCAAATAAAAACGGCACAAAAGTTTGTGTAGGATACATAGAGAGGTTTAATCCTGTTGTTGAGCAGTTAAAATATGAGCTTAAGGATTCGGAGATATATTCGATAAGCATTACTCGTGTTGGTCCTTTTCCTCCAAGAATTGCAGATGTTGGGATACTTACTGACCTCTCAGTTCACGACATAGACCTTATTCGCTTCATAACGGAAAAAGAGATCAAACATACCAATATATATAAGTCTAAAAAAATTCACAACCACCACGAAGACAATGCAATCCTATCTTTTGAGCTTGAGAGTGAGATTGTTGCTAGCATTACGACAAACTGGCTAACTCCATTTAGAAAAAGAACGATTGAAGTTGCGACTAAAGATGCTTACTTTGAAGCAAATCTTATGGAACAAGACCTCACAGAGTTCTCAGAGTACCAAAAAAACAACTCTTTTGTCATCAGGAAATGTATGGTTAAAAAAGAGGAGCCCCTTGTTCGTGAACATAGGGCCTTTAGAGAGTTTGTCAAAACGGGAGATAGACATGGGCTTAGCAGTATTGAAGATAGTATAATTACTTTAAAAATCTCTTCAGGAGTATAGATGAAAAAAGCATTAGTTCTTTTAAACATGGGGGGACCAAGCTCTCTTGATGAAGTAAAGGTTTTTCTAAAAAATATGTTTAATGATAAAAATATAGTAACAGTAAAAAGCAACCGCCTTCGCTATCTTATATCACTTGTTATAGTAGCCCTAAGAGAGAAAGAGGCTAAATCAAACTATGCTAAACTTGGCGGAAAATCACCAATCATCAAATACACTAAAAGACTCATAGAGAAACTTCAAGTTGAGTTAAAAGATACCTATGTTACCCATGCTATGTGCTATACCTCTCCTTTTGCGAAAGATGTTGTAGAGGAGCTAAAAGAGAACAATATAACAAAAGTAGTTCTTTTGCCACTCTACCCCCAATACTCCACCACTACTACCAAGTCATCACTAGAGGATTTTGAAAAGGCATTGGGCTCTCTACATGTAGAGACTAGAGTAGTAAATAGGTTCTATGAAAATAGACTCTACAATGAACTACTTGTAGAGAGAATTGAAGAGGCTCTAGTAGATAAAAAAAGTGGAGAGTTTGAGCTTATATTTTCTGCTCACTCTCTACCTCAAAAAATTATAAGAAGTGGCGACAGCTATCAAAAAGAGGTTCTTTTGCATATTGAGCTTCTAAAAAAGATAATTAATGAAAAGGGCATAGTCTTCAAGGGCATACATATAGCGTATCAATCAAAACTTGGTCCCTTAAAATGGCTAGAGCCCTCTTTGAAAGATAAATTAAAATCCCTCAAATCCAAAAAAATTGTTATCTCCCCAATCTCTTTTACTATAGATAACTCTGAAACTGAATTTGAGCTCTGTATGGAGTATAAAGAGATAGCAGATGAGCTTGGCTTTGAAGAGTATCTAGTAGCGAGATGTCCCAATAGCTCTGATAAATTTATTAGAGCTATATCTCAAATTGTATCAGATATCTACTGCGGAGTTAAAAAACCCTCCTCCACAAGGTGTAAAACAACCTCTCTAAAAACGGGGACAGCGCTCACAGATGCAAAATAATGATACTTTTTTTTAGGCTCAATCACTAGAACACCGATAGTAAAATTATTTATCTTATCATTGGCAAATCCGAAGAATGAGCTGTTATACCTATTTACATATACGCCTTTTTCAGCTATATGAGCAGTTCCCGTCTTTCCACCTATAACAAGACCATCTACTTGTGCATTTCTACCTGTACCCTTTTGCACTGTTTTTATCAAAATACTCTGTACTCTTTTTGCTACTGAGACAGGAATAATTTTCTCTTGAGTGCTCCTAAGAATTGGATATTTTTTACCATCACTCCCTTCGAAATATGAGGCCATATATGGGGCTACTGCTCTACCATTGTTATTAAATACATTATAAGCTTTTAAGACTTGCATAAATGTTGCTGTCATACCATGCCCATAACTCACCGTTCCCTTAAAGACTTTAGACTTAAATTTGTGCAGTGCTGGAATTCTACCTACTTTTTCATAGGGTAGATCTATCTGTGTTTTTTGTGTAAATCCAAACTTTTTTAACCCTCTAAAAAACTCAATAGCACTGAGTTTTTGCACAAGCTGAACCGTTCCTACATTGCTAGAATGAACTATCACATCTTCAGCACTTAACCACTCATGCGGCTTTGTATCTCGTATTGTTGTTCTACCTAACTTATACTTTCCACCAAATATTCGCACTAAATCAAAGGGATTTACCTTTTGCTCCTCAAGAAGGAGTGCAAACATAATAGTCTTCATAACAGACCCCGGCTCATACGCATACTCTATTGCTGTGGCATTTAAATTTGGATAGTCACTTCTGCGTATAAATCCTGGGTCAAATCTATTTGAAGATGCTAAGGAGAGCAAGGCTCCACTGTTTGAATGCATAACAGATACAACTATCTCTTTTGCATCTAAGCTCTCTTTGTAGTTATCAGCAACATTTTCTATCATTTTTTGAAGCTTCAAAGATACTGTTAAGTGAATATCTAGTCCATCTATCCTTCTGCTCACTACACTGTCTCTATTTAGAATAACACTGTTTGAAATATCTCTATTACCGACCACTAGAGTGTCTTGAATAGAGAGAAGTTTATCCTCATAATATCGCTCTAGCCCCTTAACTCCTATGACTTTTGTTATGCCATCTTTCTCTATCTTTTTAATATACCCAATAGTAGGAGTAAGCGTTGTTAAGGCGGGATAAATTCTCATCTCTCCACTTTGAACAATACTAAGCCCGTGCAAAAAAGCGACTCCTGTTTTTGTATCATGGTAGGTTTTAAAAACATCAAGCCTAAACAGTTTTCTAGCTAAAGACTTTAGATGTTTTGCTCTTCTTGAATCTATTTTATATGATAATACTAAAGTGCCTTTTCGTGAAAGAATTCTTTTTTTAACTATTTTTTTATCATCTCCACTATATAAAGAGTATAGATTTACAAATAATTCTAGCTTATCTGGATCGATATTTTTAGTATTTACAACTGCTTTGTATAGTTTTTTACTTGATGCTAACTTGAAGCTGTCATGGCTGACTATATTTCCACGAGTAGCATGAATTTGCTCTTTGTAGGTCATTTTAGGAAGTCTTCTATCTATCTTTGCCCAATAAAAAAGAGTGCCTAAAAATATAGCAAAACCAAGCGTAACTAAAGTAAATAAAAAAAGGATTTTTATCTTGCGAGTATCTTTTTGTTCCATTTATAGCTATTAGAGTTGAGTTCTTGCAATCTCTCTATAAGCACTAAGTGCTTTGTTTCTTATCTCTAGCATCACTCTTAAGCTTGTTTGAGCCTTGCCTATCGCAAGTGCGGCTTGATGAAGATTCTTAACCTCGCCTGTGGCAATACTAGCCATAGCTTTATCTGCATTTATGAGTGTTTTATTTACTTCTCCTAAGGACTCCTGCAACACTTTAGAGAAATCTTTACCGTCAGTAGCCTGACCAATCTTATCAAGCTTATTATTGATACTGCCTATATCTGCAATTTTGGCTATGCTATTTTGCATCTATCCCTATCCTCTCATCATATCAATTGAACTATTTGCCATATTCTTAGCACTCTGAAATGCTGCAACATTTGCCTGATAAGCTCTTGTAGCCTCAATCAAGTCTGCCATCTCAATCACTGGGTTTATGTTTGGGTATGCAACATACCCTTTTGCATTTGAATCTGGATGCGATGGATTGTACTTTAGTCTAAAGTCACTATCGTCTCTAACAACCTTGTCAACTATTACACTCATTATAGCAGGATTTGCATCTTTTTGCAAAAACGGATCATCTAAGGGGTTCTCATATTCAAGAAAATTACTGCTACTCTTCAACTCTTGATTTAGTGCCTCATCAAAATCAATCGCCCTAAAAACAACCTCTCTTCTTTGATAAGCTCCCCCCTCGCTTGTTCTTGTTGTGTTCGCATTTGCTATGTTTGAACTTATGATATTCATTCTAAACCTCTGGGCTGAGAGTCCATATCCACTGATATCAAAATTACTTAAAAATGCCATATCCTAACTACCTTATTCTTTTTGATGCATCTATCACACTTTTAAAGATTTGACTATTTCTCTTTAGTGCTGCCGTTAGTGCTGTAAACATAACAGAGTTTTTACTAAGCTCTGTCGTCTCTATATCTAAATCAACTGTATTGCCATCATTTCTAGCCATATGACCATCTCTTAAAAAAATTGTCGACTTAAAACTATCATGGTTTTTATAAGCACTCAAGTGGTTATCACTAGTTTTAGCCATCTTCAATACCTGCATATCGTCTCTCGCATACATCTGTTTAGATTTTTCGATAAGTGCAGATTCAAAATCAACGTCACGAGCCCTGTAATAGGGAGTGTTTATATTTGCAATATTTCCAGAAATCATATCTTGACGCAAAGCTCTGCCTGTAAGTGCTGCCTCCATCAAAACTTTTGATTTAGTTGTTGTTAAAACCATTATTCTCCCCAAAGCTTACATTATGAGACCACTGCACAGTAGCAACCCCTAATCTACGCCAATCTTAAATATCATAAATCAATAATTTTCTTTTCATATTAGCTTTGGCTAGTATTTTAAAGAAAATTATCAATTTCTGACATCCAATATCACCATATCTTAGAGATTGCTACTGTGCAGTGGTCTCATTATCAAAATATAAAGCAAAATCTATTCCAATATTGCTATTAACTCATCTTAAACATAATTATACTAGAATAGAGCTCATTCCCACATGTAAAGAGCACTATGGCAACAGATAAAACCCTTTTTATACTCTGTACTTTTTGTATATTTATAGGCATTGTATTTTCACTCTCTCTGCCAGTATTTACTGTGCTATTTTATAACTATGGTGAGTTGCATTTTTTCATAAGGCAGACTATTGTGGGTATGGTCTCTATTTTTACTATGTGGACTCTATCACAATTAAATCCAGACAAATATCTAGTTTGGGTTGGATTTATTATATTCTTTTCGTGTCTATTTTTAATGGGGATTATGCACTATCTTCCTGAATCCATGGTCACTTCATCTGGAGGAGCAAAAAGATGGGTTAGATTTCCAGGATTCTCATTTGCTCCAGTTGAGTTTTTTAAAGTGGGATTTGTCTACTTTTTAGCCTGGAGTTTCGCAAGAAAACTTGATGATGTCAAAAAACCGCTCAAAGATGAATTGATGCTTATCTTGCCATATATTGGGTTGTTTTTGCTGATCATATACCTAATTGCAGTTATGCAAAATGATCTAGGGCAAGTAGTTGTTTTGGCTTTAACATTAGCATTTATGGCATTTTTTGCTGGTACTAGTCTAAGACTTTTTATGATTAGCATTTTAGGCTCGATTGCAATAATGGCCATAGCCATACTGACATCAGACCACAGAATAACTCGTATAAAAACATGGTGGGCAACTATCCAAGATATGGTTCTATCCATGTTTCCGCCATCCATCGCTTCTGCGCTTAGAGTTGAGAATGCACCAGAACCTTGGCAAATCTCACACTCACTAAATGCCATAAAACATGGTGGACTTTTTGGAGAGGGTTTGGGAAGCGGACTTTTTAAACTAGGATACCTTAGCGAAGTTCATACAGATTTTGTTTTAGCAGGGATATCCGAAGAGATAGGGGCTGTTGGTGTTGGCATTATTACTCTTGTTATTTTTACTATTATCTATAGAATTTTTAAAATCTCAAGCAGAAGCGAAAATAGAGTTTTCTATCTCTTCTCATTAGGCATCGGATTACTAATTACATTCTCATTTTTGATGAATGCTTTTGGCATAACCTCAATCACTCCCATCAAAGGGATAGCAGTTCCATTTCTAAGCTATGGTGGTAGCTCGCTATTGGCACTATCCTTTGGTATAGGCATGGTTTTAATGGTCAGTAAAAAAGCGAAGCTATGATATGTATCACAGGAGGCGGAACAGGTGGGCATTTAGCCATAGCAAATGCCCTAAAAGAGGAGTTAAATAGTCGCGATATAAAACCTATATTTATTGGCTCACAAAATGGACAAGATATCTCATGGTTTAAGGGCGATGAAGGCTTTGAGCAAACATACTTTTTAAACTCAAAAGGGGTTGTAGATAAAAAAGGCTTTAAAAAGATTCATGTATTAAAAGAGGTTCTAAGCTCAGCCCTTACATGTAGGGATATTTTCAAAACTCATGCTATTAAAGTAGTTTTTTGTGTCGGTGGATACTCAGCAGCTCCAGCCTCATTTGCCTCAATCCTAACAAGAAAATCTCTCTATATTCACGAACAAAATGCAGTTATTGGTACATTAAACAGGATATTAAAACCATTTGCAAAAGAGTTTTTTAGCTCTTATTGCAAAAAATCAAAAGTGAAAGACTATCCAGTAAGCGATAGATTTTTTAGCTCAAGACAGATAAGAAAAGAGTTAAAAACCATCATATTCCTAGGTGGCTCACAAGGTGCAAGTTTTATCAATGATTTATGCATGAAGATTGCACCAAAACTCATAGAAAACAACATAAAGATAATCCACCAAACAGGAGAGAAAGACTACTCCACATGTAGAGAGTTTTATAAAAAAAACACTCTACATGTGGAGTGTTTTTCGTTTAGCAAAGAACTATTAAAAAGCATAATAGAAGCAGATTTTGCAGTTAGTCGAGCAGGAGCAAGCACTCTTTGGGAGCTAAGTGCAAATGCACTACCTACTCTTTTTGTGCCCTACCCACATGCAGCAAAGAACCACCAATACTTCAATGCAAAAATCCTAGCAAATCAAAATGCAGCTCTACTAAAAACAGAAGATAGTCTCGATGAGTTATCTCTATGGAGGATATTGAAAGATATAGAACTAAAAAGTCTATCAGAAAATCTATCAAAAACAATAACAAAAGATGGTATTAAAAAGATAGCAGATATTCTACTAAAAGATGGCGCGCTCGACAGGATTTGAACCTGTGACCTTCGGTACCGCAAACCGATGCTCTATCCAGCTGAGCTACGAGCGCAATTAAAAGTGAGATTATATCCAAATTTATATAAAATTCAAAGCTTTTTAGTGTAAAATAGAGGAAGAAGATATATGGGTACCTCTAAAAACCCTGACACCCATAGCTTTAAGAGATTTGTCTCTAGTGAGGCAATACGACGATGTCCTAGCCGTAGCTAAGTCAAGGAGTATTAACGAAGCTAGAGATAAATCTCTTAAAGCCCGAAGGGAAGGCAAAGAAGATGTCATAAATTGTGGCATCTTCTTTGCCTTCTATGGGTATCAGGGTTTTTAGAGGTGGCCATATATGAAATTTTCGCTTAAAAACTCCGCTCAGTCATCCATAAAAAGCTCTATACTTATACTAAAACTTATAATTCCAATCTATATTCTTGCTGATGTTCTTTTTTATTATAGTCTACTAGAGTATATTACATTTATCTTTGAACCTATCACCTCATTTCTAAGCCTACCAAATGAGGCAGCTTTGGCAATAGTGAGTGGAATGTTTCTAAACCTCTATGCCGCCATAGCCTTTGCAGCACCACTAGGTCTTACTCCAAAAGAGTGGACAATACTAGCTGTTTTTCTCGGCATCTGCCACTCTTTAATAGTCGAAACTGCCATCATGAAAAAGCTAGGGATTTCAAAAAGATTCTCAATCTCTCTAAGGGTCATTGCTGGACTTATTGTTGGATACATCACCACACTTCTACCAAATAGCTGGTTTAATTCTCAAGAAAGTATAGCTAGTGAAGCCCCTACTCTTCCAAATTACAACTCAATTTTTGAATTATTAACAAGCTCAATGCTTGAATCTATCTATCTATCTATACAAATTATTGCACTTATCACTCTTCTTATATTTATTTTAGATTTTATAAAGTCACTTAAAATCATAAAAGAACACTCAAGTAGGGTTAATAGCTCATTTTCTATCACAGTTGGCGTGATATTGGGTATTACATATGGAGCTGGTATGCTAATAAATGAGTATGAAAAAGATAAACTTTCAAAAAAAGATGTTCTTTATATTGGTACTTTTTTGATGATATGTCATGCAATTATTGAAGATACACTTCTATTTGTTATATTTGGAGCAAATATCTGGATTATAATTGGGTTGAGGGTAATTTTTGCTTTTATTTTTGCGGGTATTTGTGTAAAAATATTCAATAAACAAAGCAACAATAAACACAAACCTGGCAGCGACCTACATTTCCACCCCAGTAAGGGAGAGTATTA
>CAZXOZ010000007.1:0-28301 GCA_964642805.1 uncultured Sulfurospirillum sp.
TTTTATTGGGTTTTTTGTTTGTGCATATCGTAAAAGTGTAGAGTGTAACCCTGACCCTTTTTTCCAAATTATTTTCTAAAGCTTTTTTCATTTTCTCTTGATTCTTCAATTTCTATTATCATCTCAATGACTTTTTTGTAACTAATGATAAAGTATTTTTTGAACAGAGTATAGTTGCCAGTTTCATAGTAGCTAACTATTGATTTTAAATACTCTTTTATACTCTCTTCATCAGGAATGAATATCATATTTAAATTATCTTTTAAGACTATATTTAACATCAATCTTGCTGTTCTTTTATTGCAGTCTGTAAAGTACTGAAGATATGCTAAATTATTATGAACATATAAAGCCTTGTTAAATGGGTTGTTAATTGTACTGCTGATTTTAAATAGGTAGTTTAATTCATCTTCCAATTTTTCTTTAGTAGCTAAGGGTATATAATCACACCCTGTAATCACAACTTCACTATCTCTTGGTACTGCTCTTTTGTTTTCAGCTACCATTTCAGCAGATAAAATATAGTGTAAGTCTTTTAAAGCTTGCTTAGAGGGTTTTAAATCTTTAGCTATAAACATCTGATAAGCATCTCTAAGGTTTAAAATCATCTTAGCATCGCTGTATTTTTTACCACCTGCTGTTCTTCCGTATTCTATTAAAGCTTGTGTGTCTAGCTTATCGTAAGTATTGCCCTCAATAAGTGCTGATGTATGAATAAAATCTAATCCAAATTTATCTATATAGCTTTTGTTGTTCAAGAACTTTTCTAATGAAACTTTTTTGTTTAACTCTTCTAAAAGTTTAATTTCATCTGGTGTAAATATGTCTATATTGTCTAAATAATTAGGATTATAAGTTATCATTATATTGTGTTCCAATTCTGTTAATTATCTGTTTTTATGTCTGTTTTTTTGCTTAAGTTAACGCCATTGCGGGTCGGGACTAAACTATACACCTAGATAAAGTCCCTTGGATTGTCATCATCTAGATTTGTCCATTTGAGTTTTGCTCCTCCTAATAGGTGAAAGTGTAAGTGCATCACCTCTTGCCCTCCATTGTCTCCATTGTTTGTTATGAGTCTGTATCCGTTTTTGTCTAAGCCAAGATAAGTGGCTACTTCTTGAGTAAAAGTGGTTAATCCAGCCATAGTTTCAGGACTAGCTTGTTGAAAGTTCTCTACTTCAATTTTTGGGATAATAAGTACATGTATAGGTGCTTTTGGATTTATGTCGTGAAATGCCAAAAAGTCATCATTTTCCATCACTTTATTGCAGGGAATTTCTCCGTTTAGTATCTTTGTAAAAATTGTCATATTCTCTCCTAAATTTTTATCTATTGTATCATTTTTCTCTAAAAAACTCCTTTTTTCATAGAAACTTTTTACTTCTTGAAACCGCTATTTGCTAGTTTTGCTCATTATGGTGCGTAAGGTCAGTGCATAATTTGGGATTAACTAAAAAGTCTTGAAGAGCTACCGAGTCAAGGGGTCTAATTTTGTGCTACATGTAGAAAATAATCTGCTTTAACCCATCTGTAATCAATATTTCAATAAAATAGATGAAAATTATTGAAGGTCTTAGAATTGAAAGATATGGAAAAGCAGCTAAAAGCTTGCAACTCTTTAAAAAAGTTAGAGAAGACAAGAGTCTCATTGTTTGGCAAAAAAGGTTACTTTGCAGGCGAGTTTGCAAAAATGAAAACTGTAGCAAATGAAGAGAAAAAAGAGTTTGCACAAAAGCTAAACGAAGACAAAGAGAAGTTTTTAAATCTACTGAATGATAAAAAATTGATTTTAGAGTCAGAGGCGATAGCTTATGAGATGAAAAAAGATGGAGTCGATGTGACTCTATTTAACTCAACAAGTGAAGCTGGAGCTTTGCATCCTGTTATGGATACTATGGATAGAATCATAGAGTATTTTGTTGCTATGAATTTTTCTATAGAAGAGGGTCCTTTGGTTGAGGATGATTTTCATAACTTTGAGGCACTAAATCTTCCAAAGTATCATCCTGCTAGAGATATGCAAGATACATTTTACTTTGAAGACAGTATGCTTCTTCGCACACATACAAGTCCAGTTCAGATTAGAACGATGCTAAAAGAGAAGCCTCCGATTCGAATGATTGCTCCAGGGGCTGTCTTTAGAAGGGATTATGATTTGACTCATACTCCCATGTTTCATCAAGTTGAAGGACTTGTTGTTGGCAGGAGTGGTGAAGTATCGTTTGCCAACTTGAAGTACATATTGGAAGATTTTTTAAAGTACATGTTTGGTGAAGTAGAGGTTCGTTTTCGTCCAAGCTTTTTTCCGTTTACAGAGCCGAGTACAGAGATAGACATAAGTTGTATTTTTTGTAAACAAGATGGTTGTCGCGTATGCTCTAAAACAGGGTGGCTAGAGGTGCTTGGTAGTGGTTATGTTGATGAAAATGTTTTTAAAGCTGTTGACTATGAAGGCGTTAGTGGCTATGCTTTTGGTCTTGGTGTAGAGAGGTTTGCAATGCTTCTTCATAAGATACCAGACTTGCGTTCACTATTTGAGGGAGACTTAAGACTATTGGAGCAGTTTAGATGATATTGACAAAAAGATGGTTAAGCGAATGGATAGATTTAAAAGATATAAGTTCAGAAGATATTTGCAGTACTTTAAATGCTATAGGATTAGAGGTTGACAGCCTAAACAAAATAAGAGCTCCAAAAGATATAGTTGTTGGAAAAGTTCTTACATGTGAGAGTCATCCAAATGCGGATAAGCTTAGCGTTTGTGAGGTTGATTTAGGGAGTGAAGTAAAGCAGATAGTTTGCGGAGCTAAAAATGTACAAGCTGATCAGTATGTAGTAGTGTCTAAAATAGGAGCTACTCTTCCAAATGGTATGCAAATAAAAGAGGCAAAATTAAGAGGATTGGATTCAAGTGGCATGATTTGCTCATCTGAAGAGCTTGGATTTCCTAAGATGGGCGACGGGATTATGGTTTTAGATGAGAGTATTGGTGAGCTTGTTTTAGGGAGAGAGTTTAGTGAGTATGAGCTAGTAAATGATGATGTAATTGAGATAGAGTTAACGCCAAATAGGGGTGATTGTCTTAGCATACATGGTGTTGCTAGGGATTTGAGTGTTCCTTATAACCTGAGTTTAAAAGAGTTTAGCTCTGTTGATTACGACAACCAGTTGGGAATTGGAAGAGTTTTAAGTGTAGGTGCGAGTGAGAAGATAGACTCATCACTACTCTATAGAGTATGTGATAAAGAGGAGATAAAAAGCTCATTCTTAATTGACTTTCGTTTAGCATTAACATCCAACTATAAAGAGACTGTATTGCAGAGAGTTGTAGAGTATGCTACATATACAACAGGTGTACTTTTAAGGACATATGCACACTCTTGTTTTGCACATCAAGATGATAAAGCAGTAGTTAAAATTAAAAAACATAACAATGGTTTAGATGCAGTTTATAATAGAAAAAACCAAATATCTTCATTTATAGGAGTCTCACAAAAAGAGGAGTCAAAACCAAACCAAGAGGATGGTAGATTCATACTCGAAGCGAGCTACTGTTGTCCAAAAGTCATATCTATCAATAGTGCAAATAAAAAGTTAGATTCTGACTATCACTTATATCGCTCAAGTAGAGGAAGTGAACCTAACTTGGTTTTTGGCATGGACTATTTGATTGAACTTTTAAGAAAGTATTCAAACATAATGCTCTATGCTGGAAGCCAACATGTAACTCAAGATAGTGATGAGGTTAGGATTCCTGTAGACTTAGATATAGTAAATAGCGTTATTGGAGAGAGTGTTCCAAAAGATAGGATTATACAGATACTTAAGGGGCTTGGATTTGATGTTATATTTAAGAGTGAGCAGAGTGTTTTAAATGTTATAGCTCCTTTGCATCGACATGATATAGTCAATATCCAAGATATTTGTGAGGAGATAGTTCGTATA
This sequence comes from uncultured Sulfurospirillum sp., assembly GCA_964642805.1. GTDB lineage: Bacteria > Campylobacterota > Campylobacteria > Campylobacterales > Sulfurospirillaceae > Sulfurospirillum_A. The sequence goes on from CAZXOZ010000007.1 coordinate 3,949, forward strand.
ATTGGTATTGATAATATAGCTTCAAAACCACTTCTGTTTGTCGAGAAAGATAGGATAAATGACTCATATCACAATTTTCAAAAGCGAAAACTATACAGACATCGTGCAGTTGGAGTTGGTTTTTTTGAGACACTTCACTTTGTGTTTGTTCATCGTCAAAGAGTTCAGAATTATGGACTTGAAACTATCTATAAAAAGCTAGATTTAGCAAACCCAATTACTAGTGAGCTTGACACTCTTCGCTCATCTTTGATTCCAAATCTACTAGACTCGGTTGGTAGAAATGAAAAGTTTGGTAAAAGGAGTATAAAGCTGTTTGAAGTAGGAAGTGTTTTTGATAAAAATAGAGCAGAGTATAAAAAGATAGCATTTATTTGTAGTGGCGAAGTAGAGGCTCAAAAGGTCTCAAATCATGGAAAACCAGCAGAGGTTGATTTTTTTAGGTTTGCTGATGACATTGCCAAAATAGTAGGAGATTTTGAACTTCAAGCCTCTACATGTAAAGAGAAGCTGAGTAGTCCTCACGAGTATGCAAGGGTGATTCTTCGAGACAAAGATGTAGGGTATATTTCAAGAGTATATTTAAGTATTGAAAAAGAGTTAGACTTGAATCGTACTTATATCTGCGAGTTAGATATGGACACTCTTCCTTATGAGAGAAAAGAGGCTAAGGAGTTCTCAAGGTTTCCTCAAAGTGTAAGAGATTTAAGCCTTATGATTTCAAAAAAAATCTCTTTTGGTGAGCTTAAAAAGTATATCTACTCAATTGCCCCAAAGGAGCTAGTAGAGCTCTATCCAATTGATACATACGAAGATGATTCATTTGGCAGTAAGATTAGCTTGACAATCAGGCTTCACTTTCAATCAGAACAAAAAACTTTTGAAGATGAAGAGGTCTCTAGTATGACAAGTGAGATACTGAACTCCTTAAAAGAGAAGTTTGGAATTACAGTAAGATGAGTCTCCTGCATGTATCGCCAAAGGGAAATTTTTTGCTTGAAACAGATCAGATAGCTAGCGATAAATCTATCTCACATAGATGTGCAATTTTTTCACTTTTAAGCGATAAGCCCTCATCTGTTAGAAACTTTTTAAATGCTGAAGATACACTTTGCACTCTTAGTATCGCTCAAAGTCTAGGAGCCACTGTAGAGACAAAAGGGGACACTCTAATCATAACCCCCCCCAAAGAGATAAAAGAGCCAGACACAATATTGGATTGTGGAAACTCTGGAACTGCTATGAGACTTCTTATGGGCTTTTTATCTCCGCTAGATGGTTTTTTTGTGCTTCATGGTGACAAATATCTTGCAAACCGCCCTATGAAAAGAGTAGCAAGCCCTTTAAGAAGTATCGGTGCAGTAATTGATGGTAGAGATAGTGGTGAGTTTGCACCTATAGGCGTAAGAGGATCTAAATTAGCTCCGTTTAATTATGATAGTCCAATTGCGTCAGCTCAAGTAAAAAGTGCATTGATACTTGCTGGGCTTAGGGCTGAGGGAATCTCAACTCTGAATGAGCCAACTCTTAGTCGAGACCACACTGAAAAGATATTAAGAGGTATGGGAGTTAATATAAGAAGTGAGGGGTCTAAAGTAACCATTTATCCTATGACAAAACCACTAATGCCTTTAGATATAACAGTGCCAAACGATCCATCAAGCGGCTTTTTCTTTGCAGTGGCAGCTGCGATTACACCAAACTCAAAAGTAACTCTAAAAAATATGCTACTTAATCCTACAAGAGTAGAAGCATATAAAGTTCTTCAAGCAATGGGTACAAAAGTAGAGTTCATTGAGAGAGAAAATTGCTATGATAGTGTTGGCGATATAGTTGTTGAGTACGCGCCTTTAGAAGGGGTGGTGGTTGAAAAGAATATAGCATGGCTTGTAGATGAACTCCCAGCTCTTAGTATCGCTTTTGGGTGTGCTCAGGGTAAGAGTTTGGTTAAAAATGCGAAAGAGCTTAGAGTAAAAGAGAGTGATAGAATCTCTAGTGTTGTAGAGAATCTGAGAAAATGTGATCTACATGTGAAGGAGTTTGAAGATGGATATGAGGTTATTGGTGGTGAGTTTAGGAGTGCAACTGTAGATAGTTGTGGCGACCACAGAGTTGCTATGAGTTTTGCAATAGCTGGATTAAAAACTAAAATTACAGTAGTTGATACTCAGTGCATTGAGACATCATTTCCAAATTTTGTAGAACTTCTCTCAAGTATCGCAAAGATTGATTGTGCAGATTAGATTAGCTAAGAGTTATGGTTTTTGTTTTGGAGTTAAAAGAGCCATAAAGATTGCAGAAAACACAAAAGATGCTTCGACCGTAGGCCCCTTGATACACAATAATGAAGAGATAAATAGATTAAAAGTTAACTTCAATGTAAATACCTTAAAAGATGAAAACGACATAAAGGGTGTAAAAAGAGCCATCATAAGAACTCACGGCATTACTAAAAGCGGACTTTTCACACTAGAAAAAAGTGATACACAAATCATAAATGCAACTTGCCCATTTGTTACAAAGCCTCAAAGGATATGCGAGAGCATGAGTGAAGAGGGGTATGATGTTGTTATATTTGGAGATAAGAATCACCCTGAGGTTAAAAGTGTTCAGAGCTATGCCAAAAATGGTGCAAAGGTGGTTTTAACAGTAGACGATTTAAAGAGCTTGAAGCTAGGCAAAAAGATAGCGATTGTCTCTCAAACAACAAGAAAAATTGATGAGTTTTTAAAACTTACCGCATACCTAGTTAGTAACTTTAAAGAGGTAAGAGTTTTTAATACTATATGTAATGCAACATTTGAGAATCAAGATGCAACAAAGGAGCTTGCACTAGAGGCCGATGTCATGATTGTTATTGGTGGTAAAAACTCATCAAACACAAAACAGCTTTTTAGTATATCGAAAGAGTATTGTAGTGAAAGTTTTCTGATAGAAAATGAAAAAGAGCTAGAGGAGAAGTGGTTTGATAGTAGAGATTTATGTGGTATTACAGCTGGTGCATCGACACCTGAATGGATAATAGAGAAAATTATAGAAAAAATAAGCAAAATTAAAGTATAATGGTTCAATTTTATGTAAAGATGCCTAATTGGTTATCTATAGTTGCATATAAATCAAAATTTTAAAAAGGGTATATAATGGTAAATGAGGCGAACGAGACTGTTCAATCTGAAACTGCAGATGAGTTAGAGGAGATGGATTTTGCAGCGATGCTAGAGGAGTCTTTTAAGAAAGATTCTGTAAGAGATGCACTTATTGATGGTGTTATTGTTGAAATTAAAGATGATATTGTTTTAGTTGATGTTGGCAAAAAGCAAGAGGGTCGTCTCTATACTTCAGAGCTACTTGACAGCGAAGGTAATATATCACACAAAGTAGGCGATACAATCAAAGTTGTTATTTCTGGCTTCAGAAACGAGCGTCCAAGTGTTTCTCATAAAAAAGCGATTAAGAAAGAGAAGGTAAAGTCGTTTATTACTGATTATAAAGAGGATGAAGAGAGTACTTATGAGCTTAAGGTAGTAGGTAAAAACAAAGGCGGATTTATTGTTGAAAACGATGATGGGGTTGAGTTTTTTCTTCCAAGATCACAAGCAGCCGTAAGAGATATGAACACTCTTATGGGCAAGATGGTAAAAGTAAAAATTATAAAGATAGATAAAGAGAACGAGTCAATTGTAGTCTCTCGTAAAAAATGTCTAGATGATGATAGAAAAAAGAGAAAAGAGATAGTTCAAGAGTTGATTGAGTCTGATCAAGTCGTTGATGGTACTATTAAAAAGATTACGACTTACGGTATGTTTGTAGATATTGGTGGAGTTGATGGGCTTGTTCACTATAGCGAGATAAGCTATAAAGGACCAGTTAATCCTAGCACTATGTACTCTGAGGGCGAAGTAGTTTCTGTCAAGGCTATTAAGTATGACAAAGAGAAGAGGCATCTTTCTCTCTCAATTAAGGCGGCACAACCTGACCCATGGGAAGAGATTAGAGATCAGCTTGAAGTTGGTGACTCTATTCAGGTCGAAGTAAGCAATATAGAGCCTTATGGAGCATTTGTTGATTTAGGAAATGATATAGAGGGATTTCTACATATCTCAGAGGTAAGTTGGGATAAAAATATAAAACATCCAAAAGATTATATTAGCGAAAATCAAGAGATAGATGTTGAGGTTATTGAGATTGATTGTAAAGAGAGAAGATTAAGAGTCTCTTTAAAAAATGTTCTTCCAAAGCCATTTGAAGATTTTTTAAAAAACTACAACACTGGTGATATTGTCAAAGGTTTGATTACAACAATTACAAATTTTGGAGCATTTATTAAGATAGGTGGTATCGAAGGTCTGTTGCACAATGAAGATGTCTCTTGGAACAGAAGTGATAAGTGTAGGGAGCTTTTGAGTGTTGGTGATGAGATAGAGGTTAAAATCATAAAAATAGATGATATTGGTGAAAAAGTATCTTTAAGTAAAAAAGAGCTAGAAGATAGTCCAATTGCAAAGTATGCTAAGAGTCACTCCAATGGCGATATTGTAAATGGTAAAATTCGAGATATAAAAGACTTTGGTGTATTTGTTGAGATTGAAAAGGGTGTTGATGCACTGATTCGCACAGAAGATCTGCTTTCAGACAGAGAAGAGGATTTAAAGGTAGGTGATATGATTGAAGCTGCAATCTCTTTCATAGACGATAGAAAAAATCGCATTAGACTCTCTGAGAGAAGACTCTCTAAGCAAAAAGAGAGAGATTCACTAAAAGAGATCAATAAAGAAGAGAAGATGACTCTAGGGGATATAATTAAAGACCAATTAAAATAAAAAAGATATGTCAAAATGCAAAAAAGGGTAACAATTGTACTTTTTGTCTTTATAGTTGCCACTTTAGGCTTGATTTTGTCAAGCCTACTTAGTGGTGAGGATAGTAGCGTGCATGTAGATAAAAAGTATCTTTCCCCTTTAGAGACTAAGAGTGAAGAGAGGATTAGAAGTAGAACTTGGTCAGAGGCTTTAGCTAAATCAAATGAAATTATATTTTCATTTCCTATAAATGAGCTCTATATAAAAATCGATTTAAAAGAGTATACTCCCCCCAAAACTAAAACCTATAGATTAGTTGTTGATAGAGCTGATCAATATTCACTATTTTGTGTAGTTCAAACACTCTCAAAGATGAGAATGCCTCATGTTGTAGAAAAAAAAGATAAAACTCTTAGTGTATATGTTGGAAGCGAAACAAAACAGCCACTAAAAAATGTAGTAGAGAAGCTAAAAGAGTACAATATTGAATCAAAAATTATGGAGATATGGTTGTGAAAAAGATTATAGTATGTGATGCGATAAATCAAAAAGGTCTTGATATTTTAAACACAGAAGAGGATATAGAGGTTATTGATGCAGTACGAGTTCCTAAAGATGAGCTTTTAAAAATCATAGGTAAGGCGGATGTTGCTATTACGAGAAGTTCAACTCAGATTGATGAAAGGTTTCTAAATAGTGCAAAAAATCTTAAAGCTATAGTAAGAGCTGGTGTTGGAGTTGATAATGTTGATATAGATGGCTGTAGTAGGCGAGGAATTATAGCTATGAATATTCCAACTGCAAACACTATAGCAGCGGTCGAACTTACAATGGCACATCTGCTAGGAACTGCTAGAAGTTTTACAGGTGCAAATAATCACTTAAAATACGACAGAGTCTGGAAGAGAGAAAAGTGGTATGGAGTTGAGTTGAGCGGTAAGAAGCTTGGAGTTATTGGTTTTGGAAATATTGGTAGCAGGGTTGCGATTCGTGCAAAGAGTTTTGATATGGAGATTGTTGCGTATGACCCATATATATCATCCTCTAAAGCTACAGACTTAGGTATGGAGTATACTACGAACTTTAAAGATATTTTAGCATGCGATTTTATAACAATTCACACTCCAAAAAATAGAGAGACAGTGGATATAATCTCAACAGACGAGATAAAAAAGATGAAGAGTGGTGTTAGGTTGATCAATTGTGCAAGAGGTGGCCTATATAATGAAAAAGCACTTTATGAGGGCATTAAGAGCGGAAAAATCGCATATGCGGGTGTAGATGTTTTCTCTTATGAGCCTGCAATTGATCATTTTTTACTTGATTTGGAGAATATCTGTGTTACTCCTCATCTTGGAGCAAATACGATAGAGTCTCAAGAGAAGATAGCAACTCAAGCGGCTGAGAACGCTATAAGTGCGGCTAGAGGTGCGAGCTATCCAAACGCTTTAAATCTTCCTATTAGAGCTGAGGATTTGCCACCATTTGTTGAGCCATATTTGGAGTTAGTTCAAAAGATGGGTTTTTTGTCCGCTCAAATAAATAAAGCCTCAATTAAATCAGTAAAAATCGAAGCTAAGGGTGAGATTGGCGAGTATGTGCAGTCACTTTTGACATTTGCCCTTGTTGGATCATTAAAAGAGTCAATGGGAGATAAGATAAACTATGTAAATGCAGAGTTCGTAGCACAAGAGAAGGCAATAGAGGTAAAGCAAGAGTCAATCAGCAATGCAGGTGGCTATAAAAACATGATAACACTAAAGCTTACAACTCAAAAAAGTGTTACTACTATTAGTGGTACTGTTTTTGGTGAAGATGAGCAGAGAATTGTGGGTATCAATGGCTTTAAGTTTGATTTCAAACCAAAAGGCAAAATGATAATTTTTAAAAATAGTGATGTTCCCGGTGTTATCGCTAGCATCTCCTCAATCCTCTCAAATGAAGGAGTCAATATAGCTGACTTTAGGCTTGGAAGAGATGAACACGGATTAGCGATGGCTGTTATACTTGTTGATGAAAACATAAATAAAAAACTAATCTCTAATCTTAATGAGTTAGAAACTTGCTTATGGGTAGAATATGCAGTAATATAATTTTAGGAGAATATATGAACTTAAAGACAAATTTAAAAGAGAGATACTCTCCTTTATACTTTTTAGCATCTTTGGGAGCTGGGGGTCTTGGTGTTTCTGTTTTTATGTATTTTATGTTTATGATTGAACACCCAACGACACCTTTGGCTACATTTGAGTATATATATCCCGTTTTGACTGAGGGGACATTTAGATCGATTTTAGTAGTGATTGCATCATTTTTGATAATTGCTTTTGCATTTGTTCATTTTAGGCTTTTGATTTGGAATCTCAAAGAGCTTAAGCTGTATAAAAAAACACAAAGTTATAAAAATTTAAAAAATAGCAACAATGAGGTGCAGCTAATGGCAATACCATTAACAATCGCTATGAGTATAAATGTGTGTTTTGTGTTAGGTGCAGCGTTTGTACCAGGTCTTTGGGGTGTTGTTGAGTTTATGTTTCCTCCTGCGATTGTGGCATTTATGCTAACAGGTATCTATGCTCTAAAGATATATGGCGAGTATCTTGGTAGAATTTTTGCTGATGGAGCGTTTGAATTCGATAAAAATTCTAACTTTACTCAAATGTTAGCGGTATTTGCTTTCTCTATGGTCTCAGTTGGCCTTGCTGCCCCAGGAGCGATGAGCCAGTATGTTGGAATCTCTGCATTTGCACTATTTTTCTCTATATTTTTTATGATTATCTCTATTTTTTTACTATTTATTACTTTGATATTAGGTTTTAAATCTATGCTTAGATATGGAGTTTCTGGTGAAGCAGTTGGCTCTCTTTGGATGATGATTCCTATAGCAACTCTTATTGGTATAACCCTAATTAGGATAAGTTTTGGACTTGTTCATAATTTTGATCAAGAGGCTTCACCAACAATGCTTTTTATGTTAACTTCAGCTATATTATCTCTTCAACTTGTTGTAGGGCTTTTTGGATATATGATTATGAAAAGAGTTGGATATTTTGAAAAGTTTGTTCATTCTGATGTAAAAAGTGGTGGAGCATTTGGTCTTATCTGCCCAGGAGTCGCTTTTTTTGTATTTGGTATGTTTTTTATATATTTTGGACTTTTAAAAAATGGAGTTTTAGAGATATTTTCAATATGGTATTTTATAGTGCTTTTACCCTTTCTTTTTATCCAGTTAAAAACAGTACAAATTTTTATTAAGCTTTCAAGAAAATTATTGTTGAAGTAAAAACTCACTCGTAAGGAGAAGACATGGCAAGAGTTATTGTGCTAGGAGGTGGTGTGTCAGGACATACTGCCTCTACTTTTTTAAAAAAGTGGCTAGGTGATTTGCATGAGGTTATAGTTGTTACACCAAACAGCATGTGGAACTGGATTCCATCCAATGTATGGGTTGGCGTGAACAGAATGAGTAAAAAAGAGGTTGTTTTTGAATTAGCCCCTGTATATAAAAAGGCTGGGATTGATTATAGGCAAGCTAAAGGTGTTTCGATAAACCCCGAAGGCTCAAGTAAGCATGAGAAGCCTTTTGTTACTATAGAATATACTGGACAAGATAGAGTTGGTCAAAGTGAAGAGCTAAGCTATGACTATCTTATAAATGCAACTGGTCCAAGACTAAACTTTGGAGCTACTGAAGGACTTGGACCTGATGGTGGACATACAGTCTCTATTTGTACTGCCCAACATGCCGTTGAGGCTGCAGAAAAACTTGATGAGCTTATAGAGCAGATGAAAGCTGGCGAAAAAAAGAGGGTATTGATAGGAACTGGACATGGTATGTGCACTTGTCAGGGTGCCGCTTTTGAGTATGTTTTTAATGTGGAGCATAAGCTTAGGGGTGAAGGTGTTAGAGATAATGCTACAATCACCTATATCTCCAATGAGTATGAGCTAGGTGATTTTGGTGTTGGTGGTATGCATCTTAAGATGGGCGGGTATATTACTAGCGGAAAGGTTTTTGCTGAATCACTCTATACTGAAAGAGGTGTGCATTGGATAACAAGAGCGCATGTTCAAAAAGTAGAGAAAGATAGAGTTCTATATGAGACGCTTGATGGTAAAAGTCATGAAGAGGCTTTTGATTTTTCAATGCTTATTCCTCCTTTTGCTGGCTCTGGAATGAAAGCATATAATAAAAAAGGAGATGACATCACATCAAAGATATTTAATCCAGGTGGATTTATGTTTGTTGATGCTGATTACTCTAAAGCCACTCAACCGTTTGAGACATGGAGTGCTGATGATTGGCCTTCAAAGTGTCAAAATCAGACCTATAAAAATATATTTGCTGTTGGTATCGCTTTTGCTCCTCCACATCCCATCTCAAAACCTATGAAAAGTCCAAATGGAACTCCAATTAGTCCAACACCTCCAAGAACTGGTATGCCAAGTGCTATGATGGGCAAAGCAGTGGCCTCTAGTTTAAGAGAGATAATACTAAATAAAGAGATTGAGCCAGTATATACAGCCAAGATGAGTGAGATAGGCGCTGCTTGTGTCGCAAGTTCTGGAAAAGGCATCTTTAGTGGAACAGCGGCTGCTATGACTATGTTTCCAATCGTTCCAGATTATAACAAGTATCCAGATTATGGAAGGGATTTAAACGGAACTTTTGGAGAGATTGGACTTGCTGGACACTGGATTAAGCATCTGTTGCATTTTGGATTTTTATGGAAAGCAAAACTAAAACCATTTTGGACAATAATTCCAGAGTAAAATCTCCACATGCAAAAAAGACAGTAAACCAAAGTAATACGACCGCAAGGTTGTGCTTTAGTCGCGAGGAATTTTTCAGGGGCTTCGCTCCTGAAAAAGGGGATAGTAAAACAAAAGGAGACCACAAATGAAATTAACACCATATAGTCAAAATGATTATACGCCAGTACCAACAAGCTTTACAAAGTTTAGGAGAAATTGCGTAATATGGCAATTTTTTAAATTTATCTATATAAATATTAAAATGACAATATTGATTTTAAAATCACATCGTAAGATAAAAGTAAAATAGTGAAAATACTTTTTTTATATGCATTAGTTTTTCCTATTTTTGCATTCAGCGATACTTATGCAAACCTGAGTTTAGATAGGGCTATTGAGATACTTAAAAAAGAGAATCTTGAAGTAAATATTGCAAAGTTTGATGAACGCATAAAAGAGCAAGAGTATAAGATATCAAAATCATATCAATTTGGTAAGTTAGATTTTATTCAAAATATTATCTATTCAAATGATGCGGGAAGTATATTTGGATTTAAGCTTCAAAGCCGTGAAGCTTCGTTTGGGGATTTTGGTTTTTCGCAGTTTAATAGTACGAATCCAAATATTCTTCAAGTTGAGCCAAAAGATTTGAATTATCCAGATTCAAGAGCTCATTTTCAATCCAAATTGCGATATGAGCTACCTCTATATACTGGTGGAAAATTAAAACAGCATATCAAAATAGCAAAAGCACTACAAAAACTTAGTGCAATTGAGACTCAAAAAATTATGTATGAAAAAGTATTTCAACTAAAAAAAAGCTATTATGATATCTATCTTTTAGATACTTATATCGACAATCTAAACATTATCAGCACCAATATGAATAGACTTGAGATGATGGCTCAAAGTATGATTGATGAAGGGTATGCAAAAAGAGTAGATATTCTTGAGGTTCAATCAAAAAAAGCAAATGTTGTTAGAATGATAAATAAAGCAAAAGCAAACAGAGAGCTTGTCTATCACTTTATCTCATTTTTACTGAACACAAAAGTGGAGTCTATTGGCGGCGATATGCGAGAGATAGAGCTAAGAGAGTATAGTGTCGATACAGTTTTTAAAAACAATTTTGATATTAGAAAAGCGAAGAAAGGTTTAGATATTTCTAAGATGATGATAGATTCTAGCAAAGCACTAAGCCTTCCTGAGATTGGTGTATTTGTAGAGTATTCTAGCAGTGATGACAATCTTTTAGGGGATTTTATAGATCACGATGCTTATGCTATTGGTGCTCAGTTGAGATGGAATATTTTTGATGGTAGGGGTAGCAATAGCTCTATAGAAAAAGCTAAAGTTGAGAATCTAAAAGCACAAAAGCAGGTAAGATTAGCACAAAAAGGCATAATTATGAAACTACAAAAGATAGATACTCAGATAAAGAGCTACAGCTTTGACATAGATAGTCTAGAAAAAGAGATAGAGCTAACAAGGGCTATCTATCAAAACTACTTAGGAAGGTATCAGGAGAAACTCATATCCATAAATGATGTTATTGTAAAACAGTCTTTAGAGATAGAGAAAGTTTTGAAGTTAAACGAGGTTCAAAATAGTAAAATTGGTAAAATATTAGAGTTAGAGAAGATATTGGGAGCAGAAGATATATGAAAATATTAGTTAAGTTGATAGGTTTTTTGATGTTAGTGTTACAACTAAGTGCAGCAGAGTTAAATCTAGCAGGAAGTGTTATATCTGATAATCAAAAGATGATAACAAGCAGATACATGGGCTTTGTCAAAGGAGTACATGTAAGCGAAGGAGAGAAGGTTAAAAAGGGTCAGCTTCTTTATGAGATAGATTCAAAAGAGATAGATAGTGCAAAAGCACAAGTAGAACTTAGTATATCTCAAGCTAAACTCTCATTACAGATGTATCAAAATCAGCATCAAAATATCGAGTTAAATCTTGAACGACACAAGAGGCTTTATAAAAAAGATATGGTGTCTAGGTTTGATGTAGAGAATTTGGAGCTAGCAAGTAGAAATCTTGAGACAATGGTACTTATCTCAAAACAGCAGATAGAGCAAGCAAAAGCTAGACTACAAGAGGTGATAAATCAGTACAGATATCTAAGAGTTGTAGCACCAAATAATGCAGTGGTTATAGAGAAAAATATAAAAGTAGGCGAGATGGCAATGCCAGGTGTGCCAGCAATCACTCTTTCAGACTTGACCAATCTTAGAATTTTAACAGAGATACCAGAAAGTAAGCTAAAAGAGATAAGAGTAGGGAAAAAAGTAGAGTTTACAATACCATCAATTGGGCTAAAAGGCTATGGAAAGATTGATTCAGTTATACCTAGTGCAAACCCTCTAACTCACACTTTTAAGCTCAAAATTGGATTTGATGCAAAAGAGTATAGGGTCTATCCTGGTATGTATGCTACGGTAAAGATAGATTGAAAAAAACACATAAGACAAAAGATGTAGCAGGGTATCTTGCAAAGAGTTTTTTGCACAATCCACTAACCCCACTTTTGGGTATATTTATACTCATCATTGGTTACATCTCTTTAGCTGTCACTCCACGCGAGGAGGATCCCCAGATAAATATAAGTGGAGGAACTATCATAGTTGCACTTCCTGGCTCTACCCCTGCTGAGATAGAGAGGGTTATAGTAAAGCCACTTAAAAGAAAGATGAGAGAGGTTGATGGTGTTGAGCATATATACGGGATTTCTGCCGAGGATGTCGGTATTGTAAATGTTATGTACTATATAGGAGAGGATAAAGAGGCTTCAAATCTAAAGCTATATGATAAAGTTATGCAAAATATGGCAGAGCTTCCAAAAGGAGCCATGCAGCCACTCGTTATGCCGTTTGATATAGATATAGATATCCCTATACTCTCAATAGCATTTTATCTAAAAGAGAGTAGTTCTTTAAGTGAAACTGAATTACATAAAAGAGTCGATGAGGTAAGAAATAGATTAACCTTGGTTGATAATATTGCAAAAAGTGATATAAAAGGTGAAGCAAAAGAGCAGTACAATATAGAAGTCGATATAAATAGACTCTCTGGTTTTAACATATCTCTAGCTCAAGTAGCACTAGCACTAGAGTCTCTTATGGTCAATGTTCCCAATGTAGATAGTCGAACAGAAGATGGAAGGCTAGTAGTCTTTGGTATCAAAAATGCTCTTGAGGATGAGAGTGATTTGAAAAATCTGATTATTGCTCAACATGGTGGCTCACCAATTCATCTTAAAGATATCGCTAAAGTTGGCAAATATAGAGATATACAAAATCACAAACGCACAAAGATAACATTTAGAGTTGATGGCGAATTTACAAAACTACAAAATCAGGCAACTCTAACTCTATCAAAATTAAGAGGAACAAACGCTGTTGTAATTGCTAAAGATGTTTTAGAAATTATGGATGAGCTAAAAGAGGAGCTAAAAAGTGAAGGCATTGGCTATGTTATAACAAGAAACTATGGCACTAGGGCGAACAAGGCTGTAAATGACCTTGTTATGAACTTGGTTATATCAATAATCATCATCTTTGTTCTTCTAGTTTCCACTCTTGGCTTTAGAGAGTCTTTAATAGTCACTTTTTTGGTTCCTGCTATACTCTCAGTAACTCTTTTTGTTGCTTTTTTAGGAGATCAGACTATAAACAGAATAACTCTTTTTGCACTTATACTTAGCCTTGGACTTTTGGTCGATGCTGCTATCATCGTGATAGAGAACATACATAGGCACTTGCATATGTCAAGTAACAGAGATAAAAGTATGGATGAGATAGTAGTTGAGGCAACTGACGAGATAGGAGCCCCTACAAATGTAGCAACAATCGCTATCATACTCACGATGATTCCTATGGGATTTGTGGGACAGATGATGGGACAGTTTATGAAGCCTATTCCGCAAAATGTTCCTGTAACTATCTTTGCATCCTTAGTTTTAGCTTATATGTTTGCACCTTATCTAGCCAAAAGATTATTAAAAAAACCAAAAGAGATCAAAAATGCAAAAATTTGAAGCTATAATTTACTCTATACTAGACTCTAAGCTTAAGAAATTTTTAGTTATTTTTATAACTCTTTTAGCTTTTTTGGGATCCTTGATGATGTTTCCTTCAAAGCTAGTTTTAGCAAAAATGCTACCAGGAAAAAGCTCCGATACATTTTCGATATATGTTGATTTGCCAAGCGGTAGCTCACATGTAGAGACCTCAAAAGTTGCTACATGTATAGTTGAGATTTTGCAAAAAGAGAGTGAGGTTGAGGATATTCAGCTCTTTTTAGGTATGGGTGCTCCTTTGGATTATGCAGGCTTAGTTAAAGGTTCTGCTTTTAAAAGTGGAGAGAATATAGCTGAGATTGTTGTGGGTTTGAGTGAGATTGATAGTAGAGATGAGAAGAGCTTCTCTATGGTTCATCGCCTTAGACCAATTTTGCAATCAAGTTGTGAGCCTATAAGACAAGGAACGGTTATAAAGATGATAGAGGAGCCAGCAGGTCCTCCTACTCTTGCAGCCATTGTTGTCGAGCTATATGGTGAGGATGGAGCTAGCCTATCAAGTCTCGGGGTAAAAATCGGAGATATTTTAAAAGATACTGATGGCTTGGTTGATGTTGATACGCTTGAAGATGATATATATGAGAGGTTTGAGCTCGCCATCAATAAGAAGAAGATTGTTCGTGCAGGTCTTAGTATAAGGCAGGTCAATGAGGTTTTATATTTGGCTTTTGAGGGAGTCGAAGTTGCGGTTAAGAATAGTGAAAAATCTCCAGATCAGATACCGCTATTTTTAGTTTTATCGCAAGAGAGTAAAAGCCTTGAAAGCTTTAGTAAGATAGCCTTAGAGAGAAAACTAGCATCTCTAAAACTTATGAACAATCAAGGTCTCATGATACCACTTAGTGAGCTTGTAGATATCGAGCAAAACAAGTCTGAGCTAGCCATAATGTCAAAAAACCTCAAAAGAGTGCTAACCATAACAGCTGAAACTGATATGGTTTCACAAGTATATCCGTTACTTAAAGCAAGAGCGAAGATAAAAGATAGCCTCTCATCAGACTTTGAAATCACAAGTGGTTCACTGTTTAATCTAAATATCATAAATAAAGAGACAAGAGAGGAGTTCAACCTTGTGTGGGATGGTGAGATGAAGGTAAGCATGGATACCTTTAGAGACCTAGGAGCAGCATTTATAGCATCACTTATTATAATCTTTTTGTTGATGGTTGTTTATTATAAAAGTTTTGCTTTGAGCGGGATTGTTCTTTTGGGGAGTTTTCTGTCAATCATAGGTGTCATAGTTGGGCATTGGGTAGTAGACCTCTTTACTTATGAGACATTTTTCCTAACTGCCACCTCTTTGATAGGATTTATTGCATTGATGGGGATTAGCTCAAGAAACTCTCTTTTGCTCATAGACTTTACTTTCTCATTAATGCAGGAGAAAAATATTGAGAAGAAAAGAGCCATCGCCATCTCAACAGCAACTCGCGCAAAGCCTATTTTCTTAACTGCTGTTACAATTTTGCTAGCTTCTGCTATGCTTGTGACTGATCCTATTTTTGGTGGGCTTGGTGTAGCTCTTATATTCGGTACTGTGGCCGCTGTGATTGTCTCACTTGTTTTTATTCCAGTTCTTATGGATAACACTAGGGCGATATAGCAGGATTTAATTCTGTTATTTTGCTTACATGTAAAATAGTAATATCTTCCGTAAATCTTATTAAACAGTATATAAATAACATATTAATGAGTAATAAGTGAAATAAAATAGTATAAATATAAGCTTAACTAGATTATATAGCATATATACTGTATAAATATACATAAAACCGTATAAATAAACTTATAATACAAAATCTGCTATAATCATAAAAAAAGTAGGAGTATTTATGGCTACGATGGGGATGAGTGACCTTAAAAAAGGCCTAAAGATAGAGCTGAACGGAGTACCATACAAGATTGTTGAGTATCAACATGTAAAACCTGGTAAAGGTGCAGCATTTGTTAGGTGTAAGATAAAGTCCTATGCAAATGGAAAAGTTATTGAGAAGACCTTTCATGCAGGAGATAAGTGTGAAAAGCCAGACTTAGAGGATAAAACGATGCAGTATCTCTATAACGATGGAGAGATGATGCAGTTTATGGATACGGTTACTTATGACCAGATTGGCTTAACTCATGACAGGGTTGGTGATGTCGCTAAGTGGATTATTGATGGTATGGTAGTTGATATGCTATTTCACAATGGAAAACCAATTGGAGTTGATGCACCAGCGGTGGTAGAGTTGAAAATCGTGGAGACACCACCAAACTTTAAAGGTGATTCACAAGGCGGGAAAAAACCAGCAACATTAGAGAGCGGAGCGGTGGTTCAAGTTCCATTTCATATACTTGAAGGCACAACTATAAGGGTTGATACTGCTAAGGGTGAATATTTAGAGAAGGTAAAATAGATGAAATATATAGTTATGTCGGCATGTACACTGTTTTTGTTTTTAGGCTGTTCGGGAGGCTCAGGCGACTCTTTAAGCGGTGGTAAATTGTATCATAAAAACTGTGCAAGCTGTCATGGGAAAAAAGCACAGGAGGCTGCTTTTGGAAAAGCACAGGTTCTAGCAGGCTGGTCAAAAGAGAATCTAAAAGAGGCACTTATGGGGTATAAAGATGGCACTTATGGGGGAAGCATGAAGGGTCTTATGAGGGCTGAAGTAAAACCTTTCAGTGAAGCAGAACTAGGTGATATTGCGGAGTATATTTCAAATATAAACAAGTAAGGCTAAAGCATGGATAAGATAAAAGAGATACCGCTTTTTTCTCATTTAGATAAAGATGAGCTAGATAGGCTAAAAGAGATTTCGACTATCAAGAAATACAACTCAAAAGAGATACTTTTTTTTGAGGGCGAAGAGCCGAAGTATCTCAATATTCTTCTTGATGGCGTAGTTAGAATCTATAAAACTAACCATAAAGGCAATCAGATATTTTTGCACCAATTTTTACCAGTGAGTCTGATAGCAGAGCTTGCTAACTTTGAAAATATCCCCTATCCAGCATCGGCCGAGTTTGTTAGCAAAGGTGAGGTTTTAAGGATAAACTATCAAAAGCTCGAAGAGGATTTTTTTAAAAATCCAGATTTATCTTTGAAGATTATCAAGTCTCTTGCTAGTAAGCTTAAAATTATGAGCGAGGTGATAACAAATGAGGTTATTCTGACCTCTGAGGCAAAAGTAGCAAAATTTTTAGTAGAGAATGCGGAGCTCTTTACTGCTTTAAAAAACACCAAAGTAGCATCTATTTTAAACATAACTCCTGAGACTCTCTCACGAACTCTTACAAAGTTCAAGAAAAGGGGGCTAATAGGAGCAGATGAGGATTTTGAGGTTCTTAAGTTGGGCGAATTAGTTGATATGTATGCAAGTTAATATTGCTCTTTTATGAATCTTAGGGTAAAATAGTATATCAAAATAGGGGATAACTACTTGATAAATATAGATTTTCTTAGAAAAATACCTTTTTTTAGCTATTTAGACGATAGTGTTTTAGAACAACTATTGAAAATATCAACCCTAAAGAGGTATGCCTGTTCTGATATACTTTTTTATGAAAAAGATAGTAAAGATGAGATTTTTTATCTTGTTGAGGGTGCTATTAAGTTTTATAAAGTAGATAGATTTGACAATGAGATTTTTCTGTATAAGCTATACTCAAACTCTTTAGTTTTCAATATAACAAAGATGTGCCAAGAGCATACAATAGCCTGTTATGCGAATGCAGAGCTTCTAGAGGATAGTAGAGTTTTAGTTTTTAATAGCGTTAAATTTAGAGAGTTAATGCAGGAGAATCAGGATTTTATGAAGGTAGTATTAAGAGAGTCATTTAGTATGATTCAACAACTTCAGTGCATTATTAATCGCGATGTTGTGTTTGATGGTACTGCTAAGGTTGCACACATGTTGGCAAATGATTTAAAAAACTTCAATAGCTTAAAAAAACATGAGATAGCATATATGTTGCATATTCAACCAGAAACACTCTCAAGGATTTTAAAAAAATTAACGAGAAATGGTATTATAGGGGTTGAGAAAAACAGTGTTAAAATACTCAATAGTGATGAGCTAATGCAGATATACGAATAGAGGGATTATGTTAAAACCAAGAGGAATAAATAAGAAGCTACATTTACTAGGAGGCATGCTCTCTTTTGTGATTGTATGCGTTATTGTTCTTACTGTTGTTATAAACAAAAGAACAAGAAATGATTCGCTTGTTATCAATATTGCTGGACAGCAAAGAATGCTTACTCAAAAGATGAGTAAGGAGATATTCTACATAAAGTGCAAGCAAAGTACAGACTTTAGAGAGTTAAATAGTGCGGTTGACCTCTTTGGCAATAGCCTTTATGATCTTATACATGGCAATTCAGTAAGAAATATCCCTTCTCCACAAAATATAAAAATCAAATCAAAACTTGAAGAGGTCAATCTTCTTTGGGTTCCTTTTGAAAAAGAGGTGCAAAAAGTAATAAAATCTATAACTTATATAAAAGATGATTTAGAGGTTTTAATGCAGAGAACCACATCACTTTTAGATCAAACAAATAGAGTTGTAAAAGTTATGGTGAAAAATGGCATGAGTGGAGAGTTTATAGATCTCTCAGGTAGGCAAAGAATGCTCTCTCAAAGAATGAGTCTTTTTATTGAGAGACACTTAAGAACTGGTAACGAAGAGGACTACCTACAGTTTTTAAAGGCAAGAAATATATATAATGATACAATTTATAGCTTTATGAACGACAAAGAGGTTCAAGCTTTGCCAGAAGTAAAGAGACATGTAGAGCAAACCTATCAGTACTGGAAAGAGCATGAAGAGTATATTTTAAATATTTTGAAAACTGAGGACAGAATGAATGATTCAATTTCATATATATATGAAAAAAACATCAAACTTCTAAACACTATGGACGCAGCAGTTTGGCTCTATACTAAGCATAGTGAAGAGAAAAATTCTCTTTTTTTAAAGTTTCAGTATGTATCATTGATTGTCGCTCTTATTATAATACTATTTTCATATATACTCTCAAGAGAGATTGTCAGCCATATTAATGATTTTGTAAATAGAACAAAAGCATTAGAAAGTGATGATATTGGTGCTATTAACCATAGGCACATAAGGGTAGACGAGGAGAGTGAAGATGAGCTTATAGAGGCATCTAGCTATCTCTCTAACTTTGTAAAAAAGGTAAATACTGCCATGAATCACTCCGAAGATGCCATAAAGCAAGCTGAGTCAGCAATTTTAGAGCTTCAGCACTTGGCTGATAATGTAGAGGACACTCTTAAGGATTTAAAGATAGATGAGAAAGAGAAAGATAGCTTTGATAAAAAAGTAAATGCAACAGAAGATATAGCAATAGAGTCAGCAGAGAATCTTATGCATGTAAGAAAAATGCTAGAGAAGCTAAAGTCTAATCTTAACACAATGGTTGAAAACTCCGAAAAAGGGTCTTAATAGGACTCTTTTTATCTTAATTAAAACTTTCAAAAAAAAATTAATTATGACATAGGTCATAGATTTATCACTAATCAGATGGGTATAATTGATTTGTAACTCAAAATTAGGAGGTATCTAGGTGAGTCGCAGTTGATACCTCGAGCATTTGAAAATGCGCCACCTATGATTCCTCATAGTGTTGAGGGCTTACTACCAATAACTATGAATAATAACTCATGTATAGGCTGTCACAGTCCTGAAGTAGCGCATATGATGAAATCTACAGCGATTCCATCTAGTCATTTTGCTTCATTTAGACCAAAAACCAAACATGTAGATGGAGTGTTTAAAAAAGATGGCTCTCAAGTTGTCAATACAACAGATATTAAGATGATAATACGCAAAAAAGAGAATATTAGTCCGGAGAGGTTTAGTTGTACACAGTGTCATGCACCTCAATCAAATAATGCTCTCTTGATAGAGAATAAGTTTAATCCAGACTTTAGAGAAGAGGGCGATATGTTGCACTCGAACCTACTTGATGTTATCAACGAGGGTGTTAGGTAGCAAGGTGTTTGATTTAAAAAAAAGGGAGGCTTTCTCCTCCCTTGCTAATAGGTTTAGACCAACTAGAGATACCAACTCTTTTTTAGTAAGACCTCCCTACAATAAAGACTCATCTCTTTTTCATAAATTTTGTCCAGAGTGTAAAGAGAAGCCTTGTGCTAAAGTTTGTGAAGAGGAGATTATCAAAATAGACAAAGAGAAGATACCATTTTTAAGTTTTCACAAGAGTGTTTGTATTTTTTGTAACGATTGTGCAGTTGCCTGTCCTGAAGAGACTCTTTTTTTAGATGAGAAGCCAATACGAAAAATTGATGTAAAAATTGAGATAGATATATCCTCTTGCTTAGCTTGGAATAGTGTTGTATGTAGTAGTTGTAGAGATATCTGCCCCGAAAGAGCAATCGATTTTTTTGGGATTTTTAGACCAACTGTGAACATGCTAAAGTGCACTGCATGTGGATTTTGTTATGGGGTTTGTCCTCCATACGCTATCAAAATTAAGGAAAGAAAATGAGAGTATTGTTTTTGATTCTGTTTTTATCGGTACTATCTCAAGGCGAGGTATTGAAGCCTTATGATACTATTGAGGCTAGTGGAAATGTTATAGGAATTACAATCTATGACAATGTATTGGCTGTAAGTAAAGATGCTGGGACTATTGAGTCTTATAGCTTAGAGACTAAAGAGCAGCTATCAAAAACCCAATTTCCTATGATAAAAGATTTTACTGGAGATGAGATATATCCAAAGGGTTTTTCAATAGACTTTCAAGAGAGTACAAAGAGATATTTGGCAGTTATTCAAGGCACTTCTGGTTTTAGAGAGCTTTTTACAGTTAAAGATGGTGTAAAAGAGAAGCTTGTAGGCGAAAAAGAGAAGCTTTTTGTCTCAAAAGCTAAATTTGTTGATGAAAATAGAGTTTTAATAGCACTCTTGAGTAATGAGTATATTCTTTTTGATATAGAGAAAAAAGAGATACTCTATCGTAATCATATAAGCTACTCACACTTTTCAGATTTTATGCTAAATGAGGATAGGACACTTATAGCAGGGGGGTCAGAATCAGGAGAGATAACAATCATAGATGTGATGACAGGCAAGGTAGTTAAAGTGCTTAAGGGTGCAAATGTAGACAATCTTTATAAGGTCGATTTTAAAAGTGGAAAAGTACTAGGGGCAGGACAAGATAGAAGAGGGAGTGTATATGATGTTTCAACTGGAGAGTTCCAGCGATTTGATGCAACTTTTTTAATCTATGCAGGAGCCTTAAGTCCTAGTGCAGAAAAAGCAGCTTTTGCATTTAGTGAAGATAATGACATAGTGATATTTGATCTAAAAACAGATGCAAAACTATACACCCTAAAAGGGCAAAAAAGTACACTCAACACTATTGTCTTTATAGATGAAAATAGCTTAGTGAGTGGGAGTGATGATAGGTCTATAATGATATGGAAATTAAAATAAAAGGGGGATAGTAGAATGAATGTTTCAAGTATTGTTATTCAAGCGAGAAGTGAGTATATTGAGGGGTTGGTTGAGGAGATTAAGAGCTGTGATTTTTGTGATTACCATTTTCATGATGCTTCAATTGGTAAGATAATAGTTACAGTAGAGGGAGAAGGCATAGAGCAAGAGATGGCTAATGTAAAACAAATTGAAGATCTAAAGCATGTTATTTCAGCTGAAATGATGATGGCATATAGCGAAGATGAACTAGACCGTGAGCGAGAAAATCTCAATGGTAGCGACATTATTCCCGAGGTCTTAAAAAATGAAACTTTAAAAGCCGAGGATATCATATATGGTGGTGACTTGAAAAATAAAAAGTTATAGCAAGCTTTAATAAAAGAGGAATATGGCAAAATGAACACAACATATAAATGGTTTGAGCAAACAGAAGTTCCTAAAGGAGAGATGATAATCTCAAGAACAGACTTGAGTGGAGATATAACATTTGCAAATGATCTTTTTGCTCAGATAAGTGGATATAGTGTAGATGAACTTGTAGGTAATCCTCACAGTATTGTTAGACACCCTGATATGCCAAAGTCTGCATTTAAAGAGATGTGGGATACTCTTAAAAATGGAGATATCTGGAGAGGGTATGTTAAAAATCTTCGCAAAGACAATGGCTATTATTGGGTATATGTTGAAGTTTCTGGAGTATATAAGAGCGGAAAATTAATAGAGTATAAATCTCTAAGATCTCCGATAAATAGCCAAGTTCAAAAAGAGCATCAAGATAGGTATGATAAACTTCGCAAGAGTGAAGAGCAGAGTTGCAGGGTGGTATTTAATATCTCAACTACAAATATACAGAAAATTACTACTTATGCAGAGCAAGAAGAAATCAGTGAAGATAAGATTTTAGATTATATATTGAGTGATAGAACCCTCTGAAAATTTGATAGTTAATCAGAGGGTTCTATAGTTTAAAATAGCCATACCATCATAAAGTTTGGTATAATGAACTATATCATAACAAAAGAGTTCAATGAGTAGTTTTAAAACCAGCTGTATTTCGCGTCTTTTTGGAAAGTTTGCTTCAAAAAAGTTTCCAACATTTTTACAAAATATCATAAATAAAATATATGTAAAGTTAATGAAAGTAGATTTAAGTGAAGCTCTACATGTAGAGAGCTATGAGAGCTTAAATGAGCTTTTTTCAAGAGCCCTTAGAGCCCCTAGAGAGTTTAGCTCAAATGAAGATGAGTTTATATCTCCTTGTGATGCATATATAAGTGAGTGTGGGGAGCTAAAGGGACAAAAAGCCTTGCAGATAAAAGGATTCTCTTATGGAGTTAGAGAGTTTTTGGGCGACTATATACTAAAAGAGGACAAAGATAGGCTAATAGATGGTAGGTATATAAACTTTTATCTATCCCCAAAGGATTATCATCGCTACCATGCACCGTGTGACTTAAGAGTAAAAAAAGCAGTTCATATCCCTGGAAAACTCTATCCTGTTAACTTTAAATGGCTAAAAAAAATACCTAAACTTTTTATAGAGAATGAGAGAGTTATTTTAGAGTGCTACACTCACGATGAAAAACTTTTTTATATGGTTTTTGTTGGAGCATTAAATGTAGGAAAGATGCAGTTTATCTTTGATCACAAGATACAAACAAATGCGAAATCCTCAAGTGAACAGCTCTACATGTATGAAGATAAATGGATAAAAAAAGGCGATGAATTAGGCAGGTTTGAGATGGGCTCAACCATCATAATATTTTTTGAGAAAGAGATGATAGAGCTTGTTTGTTTGAAAAATAAGTCTATAAGATTTACTGATGGAGTGGCAAAAATAGTTAGGAGTTGAGGTGTTTGGAGAATTTTTTACTTTAAATTATACTAAAGAGCAAATTTGAGGTCTAGTAGGCTCTTTGAGTATTGGCATTTTAACTGTTAATATTTTATCACCTTTAGTAGTTGTGATTTTCCTGTATGACATAGCTAATAGTGCCTATCTAAAAATCTTTCAGCACATCTATTAAAAAACAGTGAAGTAGAAATAAAAAATATTTTAGGTATTACTTGTTAATTATCACTATAAGTGGTATTTTGTGGGAAGCATTATTTTATGTTTCCATAATTCAACTGCCTGATATTTATGTATATTTTTTTCTTATGCTTATGCTTGCTCTTACCTCTAGCTCTATTGTAACTCTAGGCTTAGTCTATATCGATTTGTTCTAACAGTGCCTACAATAGTTGCATTGATAGTCGCGGGAAATAACACTTTTCATTATGTGGAAATATTCATTCTTATTATTTATGTCTCCGCCATATTTAAGGCAGGGTATAGAAATAAAGAGCTTATGAGAGAGAGTGCACAAAATTATACAATCCTTAATCAGCATATTGATATAGCCAACAATATACAACACAATAAAAGAGGTTAGTAAGTATGAATCTCTAGTGAGGCTTATTGATGAGTATGGAGAGCTTATATATCCTAATGAGTTTATGGATATTGCAAAAAAAGGCAGATACTACAATCAAGTAACAAAGATAGTGTTAGATAATTCTTTTAGAGCTTTAGCTAAAACAAACAAAGAGATTTCTATAAACCTGTCTATATTAGATATAAAGTCAAAAGAGATACAGGATAAAATTATTATGCCCTTAAATGAGTCTCAAGAGCATGCCAATAGGGTAGTTTTTGAAATTGTAGAGAGTGAAGATATTGGAAATTTTGACGAGGCAGTTGATTTCATTGGAAGAGTAAAACAAGCAGGTGTAAAAATCGCTATTGGGTATTCTAATTTTGTAAAGCTTCTTAAGTATCAGCCAGACCTGCTGAAGATCGATGGTAGTTTGATAAAAAATATTAAAGATTGTAGTCTCAGTAGAGACATTGTTAAAACAATAGTGATTTTTGCTAAAAAACAGAATATTAAAACTGTTGCAGAGTTTGTTGAAAATGAAGAGATTTTTAGTTTAGTCAAGAGGATGGGTATAGATTACTCGCAAGGATATGCTTTTGGAAAAGCAGAAAAGCTATTTTAGCAACTGCTCTTATGCACTTTTTTACAAAAGTGTGTAAGAGCAGTTGGTCTATTTATTGTTAAGTTTTATCACTAGAGCAACCCTATCTTTTATGCTCAGTTTTTCATAGATAGAGCTTAGATGAGCCTTTACGGTTCTCTCTGTGATGTGTGCTTGAGTGGCTATCTCTTTGTTGCTTAACCCTTCTCTTACTAGGCTTGCTATCT
>CAZXOZ010000008.1:0-25444 GCA_964642805.1 uncultured Sulfurospirillum sp.
TGACAAAAAATCAAAAAGCCTATACTTTCTTCCAGCTTCTCAAACAAAAGATAAAAATATACTTGAACGAGAAAAAGTAAAAAAACTGCTATTAGCGCTTAAAGAGCAGTTCGATATAGTTCTACTAGACTCTCCTGCTGGGATTGAGAGCGGGTTTGAGCACTCTATATTTTTAGCAGATAGAGCTTTGATAGTATCTACTCCTGATGTTAGCTCAGTTAGAGATGCTGATAGGGTTATAGGCATCATTGATGCAAAAAGCGAGAAGGCAAAAGAGGGTAAAGAGGTAGAAAAACATGTCATTATTAACCGCATAAAACCTAAAATGGTAGAGTCTGGCAACATGTTAAGCACCGAAGATGTTCTTAGTATTCTAGCTCTTCCGCTCATTGGTGTTATCCCCGATGATGAAGATGTAATTGGCTCAACCAATATAGGTGATCCCATCATAAATAAAGAGGACTCTCTCTCAGCTGAGAGCTATAGAAGAATCGCTAGAAGAGTTTTAGATGAAGAGGTTGAGTTTTTAGATTTAAAGGCAAAAAAGAGTTTTTTTAGGACTCTAAAAGGTATGTTTAGATGAGCTTTTTAAGCAGTATATTTGGCAAAAAAAAGAGTAGTGCTAGTGTTGCAAAAGATAGACTGACGATTATGTTGGCTCATGAGAGAGTAAACTGTAAACTACCCTACTTGAATGATTTAAGAAATGATTTGATAGAGGTTATAAAAAAATATACTTCAGTTGAAGATGTGAAAATAACTTCTCAAAACAACCAAAATATAGATATGCTTGAAGTCGAGATAATTCTTGGCAAAAAGTAGACGAAAAAAGAGAAAATCTCGCACTAAAAAGAGGTTTTTTTCTAAAAAAAAGATTCTCATACTCCTCTTGTCTTTCCTTGGTGCATTCGCTATTGTATATATCGTTAATCATGTTCAGTCCATAGGAGATGAAAAGCTCAACGATAAGTCAACACAGACTCTCATGAGCAAAATGCAAAAAATGCTAGATGATGAGAAGAGGAGGGTAGACTCACTACCTAAGCAGGTTAAACCTAAAGAGCCTAATAAAATCTCTCCTATTGTTGAGGTGAAACAAAAAGAGATAGAAAAAGAGACTCATCTCTCAGAGGTTGAAGACTATAAAGCAAGTTTAGAAAAACAGAAACAAAAATCGCAAGAGCCTAAGAGAATTGCAAAAAAAGCCGTGTATAGCGGTAAGCCAAGACTTGCTATAATTATTGATGATGTTGCATTTGCTCATCAGGTAAGACTTATTAAGAAAATTCCATTTAGAGTTACCCCATCATTTTTTCCACCTACAAAAAACCACCCAAATAGCATCGAGCTTGCCAAAGATTTTAATTTTGCTATGGTTCATCTTCCATTAGAAGCTCTTAACCATGGAAGACCTGAGCCTCAAACTCTAAAAGCAAATGATACGGCTGAAACAATTAAAAAAAGAGTTCAGCAGATTAAAGAGTGGTTCCCCTACATAACGCACTACAACAACCATACAGGAAGCAAGTTTACTGCAGACCCTCAAGCTATGGATAGACTTATGAAAATCTTAAAAGATAATAATATTACTTTTATGGACAGTAGAACAACAAAACAAACAAAAGCACCCCAAATGGCAAAAAAATATAATTTAAAACTCTACACAAGAGATATATTTTTAGACAATTCAACCCAAAAAAGCTTGATAAGAGAGCAGTTGAAAAAAGCTGTAGCAATAGCAAAAAAAAGTGGGTATGCAGTTGCAATAGGGCATCCTAATAAAAATACACTAAGCGTGCTTATGAATGCTCAAGACCTACTAAAGGGTATTGATTTGGTTTATTTAAAAGATCTGTAGTGATAACTCAAATCAAATCTCACATAAGTGAACTTGACTCCATGAGAAAGTATCCAGATGAGCTTTTTTACACCGGAAATTTAACCCTTCTTAAAAAAGAGAAAATTTCTATTGTTGGAACAAGAAGACCCTCCTCTTATACTAAACTTCAAACAGCGAGAATTGCAACAGAGCTCTCAAAAAGAGGAGTTTGCATTGTAAGCGGCGTTGCTATGGGAGTAGATACTATTGCACATAAAAATGCGCAAATAAAAAACACTATAGCTGTTGTTGCAAATGGACTTGATATAAGATACCCAAGCATCAATAGGGCCATGATTAAAGAGATTGAGTCGGAGGGGTTAGTTTTAAGTCAATTTAAAGAGGGATTTCGTGCAACACCTTGGAGCTTTGTGGTTCGCAATGAGATAGTCGTCTCTTTGGGCGATATACTCATTGTAGCCGAAGCTGATTTAAAGAGTGGGAGTATGAGGAGTGTTGATTATGCTTTGAAGATGGAAAAGAAGATATTCGTTTTGCCCCATAGAATTGGAGAGAGTGAAGGCACAAGCTATCTTCTAAAGAACAACTTAGCAACGGCTATTTATGATATAGATGACTTTGTGGCTAAGTTTGGTTCTACCTGTAAAGTCGAATACAATGACTTTATAGAGTTTTGTAAATTAAATCCGACTTATGAAGAGGCGATAAATAGATATGGTGATAAAGTTTTAGAGTATGAGCTTGATGGTAAAATCTCAATAAAAAATAATACAGTAGTGATTAGTTGAGAGTGCAAAAAATAGCTTCTATAGATATTGGCTTAAAGCGTATCGGTATTGCAATATGCCTTAGCGGCGATATTGTGACTCCACAGCCAGCACTATTTCGTAAAAATAGAAATCAGGTTGCACGAGAGGTGGATAGTTTTTTAAAAGAGTGGCAGATAGGTACTCTTGTAGTTGGAGTTCCAAAAGGTGGCTCAAGTGAAGATGAGATGACGAAACGCATAGAGCATTTTGTATCTCTTTTAGAGTTTGAAGGAGAGATTGAATTTCAAGATGAGTATGGAAGCTCGCTCGAAGCAAAAGAACTAATGCAAGGAGTTACAAAGCAAAAAAAAGATGGTAAAGTGGACTCTATGGCCGCAAAGATTATCCTAGAAAGGTGGCTCTATAAATCTCTTCGTCAAAAGCAACAATAACTCTATCCTCATACTCTATTACAGGTCGCTTTATAAGCATATTCTCTTTTGCAAGCAACTCTTTTTTTCCTTTATCATCTAGGTTTAAATCTTTTAGTTTAAGAGTTCTATATTTTGTTCCTCTGTTATTAAAAAGCTTGCCTATTGAGACTTTTTTAAGCCAATTATCAATTTGCTTTTCACTAATAAGTGTTTTTTTGAAATCTATAAACTCATACTCAATCCTATTTTCTTTAAAAAATTTCATAGCTTTTTTGACACTACCGCAAGTTTTGATACCATATAGTTTCATTCTTTTATCCTATTTTAATTATTTTAAAGGTAGAGTATACATCTAGTTAGTTTAAAAAGGGGTTATTATGCAAGTAAATGTAAATTCTATGATGGCTCACCAAGATTGGATAACCAATAACGCACACAATGTCGCAAATGTAAATAGCAAAGATTCTAACTCTACACAAACCACTATCCAAAACCCAAATGAGGGAAGTGTTCAGGCAGCATCAACTACAACAAAATCTTCTACAAACTTATCGCAAGAGCTTGCAGAACAAATTCCTATTGAAAAAGCCCATGAAGCAAATGCACGCACTATAAATGCTTATGATGAGATGATAGGCTCTTTGATTGATTTATCAGTTTAAAGTAGAAGATGGAGTGTAGCTATTTTGGAGTTTGCGGAAGTTGCAAAGAGTATGAATTAAATTACGAAGAAC
This sequence comes from uncultured Sulfurospirillum sp., assembly GCA_964642805.1. Lineage (GTDB taxonomy): Bacteria > Campylobacterota > Campylobacteria > Campylobacterales > Sulfurospirillaceae > Sulfurospirillum_A. The sequence continues at coordinate 3,758 of CAZXOZ010000008.1, forward strand.
AAGTAGAGAAAAAAAAGAGTTATATAAAAAGTCTTTTTCTGCCTCTTAATGGGATAGACTTTAAAGCCTTCACTTCGCCAGATATTCACTATAGAAACAGAGCAGAGTTTAGAGTTTGGCATGATGATGATGGTATGCATTATGCTATGAATAGAGTTGAAAAAAAACAGATAGTTTTGATAGAGTCCTGCCCAAAAGTTGTCAAAGAGATAGCTGACTTGATGACTCCCCTAAAAAAGATGATTGAGAGTAGTGAAGTTTTAAAAAATAGACTATTTTCTATAGGGTTTCTATCTTCAGGCTCGAAAGTATTGGTCTCAATGATCTATCATAAAAAGATAGATAAGAGCTGGGATAGAGATGCAAAAAAACTTGAAGATAAGCTGAATATTGCTGTAATTGGGCGAAGCAGGAAGATAAAGAGAGTCATATCTGATGACTTTATTGTAGATAAGCTACATGTTGACAAACAGCTCTACATGTACAAGATTATTGAGGGTGGATTTTCTCAGCCAAATAGTTTTGTAAATGCTAAGATGGTAGAGTGGGCAACTCTTGCGGTAAAAAATCCAAAAGATTTGCTAGAGCTCTATTGTGGATACGGAAACTTTACTATTCCCCTATCAAAGCTTTTTTCAAAAGTATTGGCGACAGAGATATCAAAAACCTCTATAAAGTCAGCGAAAGATAGTTGTGAGATGAACAGCGTAGACAATATTGAGTTCATAAGGATGAGCGTAGAAGAGTTAACAAGTGCTTTAAAAAAGGAGCGAGAATTTGTGCGATTAAAGAGCATAAGTCTCGATGATTATGAGTTTTCTCATGTTTTTGTAGATCCCCCAAGAGCTGGGATAGATGAAAAAAGTTTAGAGTTTATAAGCCAGTTTGAGACTATCATATATATCTCTTGTAATCCTGAAACCTTAAAGAGAGATTTGGAGTTTTTAGGAGATAGGTTTAGAATAGAAAATTTTGCTATATTTGACCAGTTTCCTCATACTAACCACATAGAATCGGGTGTGATACTAGAGAAGACTAGGATTTAGTGTGAAGTGTTTTAAAAAAGTTTTTGAAGAGTGCCGAAGTATCGCTATCATCGGCTTATCGCCAAATGAAAGCAAGCCAAGTCATAAAGTAGCACTATACTTGCAAAATGCAGGATATAAGATAATTCCAGTCTACCCTAAGGGGGAGTTTATATTGGGCGAAAAGGTATATAGAAGTCTCGATGAGATTGTAGAAAGAGTTGATATGGTAGATATGTTTAGAAAAGCTTCTTTTGCAGATGAATTGGTAGAGGTTGCAAAAACTAGAGGTGATATTAACTGTTTTTGGATTCAACTTGGCTTGATAAATGATAGAGCATTCAAAAAGGCGATAGATTATGGTATGATTGCCGTCCAAAATAGATGTACAAAAATAGAACATGAGAGGTTGTTTGGTCGATGATAGAGTTAAAAGAGATACTAGAGGCACAAAAAAGAGTAGATGGAGTTGTAAATAAAACCCCTTTTGCACTCGCACCAATTTTAAGTGAAAGTGTGGGGGCAAATGTCTATCTTAAAAAAGAGAATTTACAGATAACTGGAGCCTATAAAATAAGAGGTGCTTATAATAAAATAGCGTCCTTAAGTGACAAAGAGAGAGCAAAGGGAGTTGTGGCTGCAAGTGCAGGAAACCATGCTCAAGGTGTAGGATATAGTGCAAGAGAATTCGGCATAAAAGCAACAATCATTATGCCAGAAGCAACTCCTCTTTTAAAAGTAGTGGGCACAAAAGAGCTTGGAGCCAATGTTATACTTTATGGTGATAACTATGATGAGGCTTATGCTTACGCTTTGGGGTATGCGAAAGATAATGATTTGGCTTTTATACATCCTTTTGAAGATATTAAGGTTGTAGCAGGGCAGGGCACTGTCGCACTAGAAATGCTTGATGCTATTAGTGATTTGGATTTTATAGTAGTGCCGATTGGAGGAGGAGGGCTTATTAGTGCAGTGGCATCTGTTGTAAAGCAGATTACCCCCAAGACAAAGGTGATTGGAGTAACTGCATGTGGTGCTTCAGCAGTATTTGACTCTTTTGTGGCAAAAAAAGCTATAAACTCGACTAGTGTAAGAACTATTGCTGATGGTATTGCGGTTAGAGATGTAAGTAAGATTAATTTTAAGCATATACTAGAGTGTGTTGATGAGATAGTGCAAGTTGATGATGAAGAGATAGCAAGTGCAATTTTGTTTTTACTAGAGCGACAAAAGCTTGTGGTTGAAGGCGGTGGAGCTGTTAGTGTGGCTGCGATAATGCATAAAAAATTCAACTACAAAAAAGATACCAAAATAGGTGCAATTTTGAGTGGTGGAAACATCGATGTCCAAATGCTCTCAGTTATAATTGAAAAGGGTTTAATAAAATCGCATAGAAAGATGAAACTACTCATCACTCTCATAGATAAACCAGGAGCCCTGATGAATCTAACAGATATACTAAGAGCTGTCAATGCAAATATCATAGAGATAGACTATGACAGAACATCAACAAAGCTCTCTTATGGGGATGCAAAGATAACTATAGTTCTAGAAACAAAAGGAGATCAGCACCAAAAAAACATCTTAAGAACTCTAAAAGAGAGTGGCTATGAAACGCAGGTAGAAGTTTAGTTTTGCTGCTTTGACTTTTACTCGATAGATAGCTAAGGCAATAAACTGTGAAAATTACAGTTTTCAACAATTAAAACTTCCCTTCAAAACAATTTTGAAATATTCTGAATTTAGTTAAAAGCAATAAGTTATTTACTGATGGGGGCTATAAGACTATAGTTTATCTTAAGTAGAAATTGTATAAAATTTGGATAAAATAATAGCCTTATAAAAAAAGAGGAAGATTATCTTGAGAAGTCATTACTGTACAGATTTAAGTGAAAAAAATATTGGTGAAAAAGTAGAGCTTTGTGGCTGGAGCAACAACGATAGAGATCATGGTGGGGTTATATTTATTGATCTTCGTGATAGAAGTGGATTGATTCAACTTGTTTGTGACCCAGTAGATAGCATAGAGGCACATAGAGTTGCAAATGGTATTCGAGATGAATTTATCTTAAGAGCGACTGGAACCATAAGAGCTAGAGGAGATGAGCTTGAAAATCCAAAATTAAAAACTGGTAAAATTGAAGTGGTTGTTGATGAGCTTATAGTTGAAAACGCTAGCCAACCCGTTCCATTTGTGATAGGTGACAATAAAGTGGGTGAAGAGATAAGGCTAAAGTATCGATTTTTGGATCTTAGAAACCCAAAAGCTTATGAGATTTTTAAGCTAAGAAGTAAAGCTAGTATCGCAGCGAGAAACCTACTAGATTCTCAAGGTTTTTTAGAGGTTGAAACTCCAATACTTACAAAATCTACTCCTGAAGGTGCTAGAGACTATCTTGTGCCAAGCCGTGTTCACAATGGAGAGTTTTTTGCTCTTCCTCAGTCACCTCAGCTCTTCAAACAGCTTCTTATGTGCAGTGGTTTTGATAGATACTTTCAGATTGCAAAATGTTTTAGAGATGAGGACTTAAGAGCCGATAGACAGCCAGAGTTCACTCAGATAGATATTGAGATGAGTTTTTGCAATCAAGAGCAGATTATCAAGGTAACTGAAGATTTACTAGTGAGCATATTTGAGTCTTGTGGACATAAGATAGAGGCTCCATTTAACAAAATTCGATATAAAGATGCTATGGAGAAGTATGGCTCAGACAAGCCCGATATGAGATATGATTTAAGTATGGTTGATGTTATAGATATATTTGAAAAGTGTGACAATGAGATTTTTAGCACCATTGCAAAAGATAAAAAAACAAATAGAATCAAGGCTTTAAAAGTGCCAAATGGAGATAAAATCTTCTCAAAACGGCAGATGAAAGGTTTTGAGGAGTATGTTAGGGGCTTTGGAGCTAGTGGACTTGGATATTTTCAGATGAAAGAGGATGGGCTTAAAGGACCACTTACAAAGTTTTTTAGCGAAGCTGATTTAGAGGAGATTGTTAGCGTAAGCAAACTTGAAGTTGGTGATGCTATATTTTTTGGAGCTGGAGAGAAATCTTTGGTGCTTGACTACATGGGAAGATTTAGAGTCTATTTAGCTGAGCTTATGAGTATAATTCCTCAAAATGTTTTTGAGTTTGTATGGGTGGTTGATTTTGATATGTTTGAGATTGAAGATGGAAAAGTTAAGGCTCTTCATCACCCCTTTACTATCCCAAAAGACATAGATGCACCGATAGATGAGATGGAGAGTGTCGCTTATGATATAGTCTTAAATGGGGTAGAGCTTGGCGGTGGAAGTATGAGAATTCACAAAAAAGAGATGCAGCAGAAAGTATTTGAACTGCTAGGCATTGATGATGAGGAAGCGAATGAGAAGTTTGGATTTCTTCTTGATGCTCTAAAGTTTGGTGCCCCTCCTCATGGCGGACTTGCTGTAGGCTTAGATCGCCTTATGATGATTCTTACTAAGAGTGACTCAATCCGTGATGTTATTGCATTTCCAAAAACTCAAAAAGCACAGTGTCTTTTAACAGAAGCTCCAAGTGGGGTTGACAATGAGCAGCTAAAAGACTTAGGCATAAGACTAAGAGAGAGACCAAAATCGCAATGAAATCACTTTTTCTTCTAATCGGTGCTCCTGGAAGTGGAAAAACAACAAATGCACAGATTATTTCGAAACAAAATGAGCATATAGCCCATTTCTCTACTGGAGAACTACTTCGCAAAGAGGCCAATAGTGCAAGTGAGCTTGGAAAAGTTATAGAAAAATGTATAGATGCTGGAGAGCTAGTGCCTGTAAAAATTGCGTTAGATACAATAATAAAAGCTATAAACAGCTCTTCACATAGTACAATTTTGATAGATGGCTACCCTAGAAGTGTTGAGCAAATGATGGCTTTAGACGAGACACTAAAAAGTGAAAAAGATATATTATTAAAGTCTGTTATCGAGGTTGTTGTTAGTGAAGAGATTGCTATGAGTAGAGCTATAGGGCGTAATAGAGGAATAGATGACAGCGTAGAAGTTTTTAAAAACCGTATGAAAATCTACACTAAACCACTAAAGCCCATACAAGACTTCTATAGTTCAAAAAAAATAGTGTATAAAATAGATGGTGAAAGAGAAATAGAAGCTGTAGTTGAGGATATGAATCATTTTATAGCTACTCATTCTTGATAAAATAGCTATCAACTCCATCAGCAATTCCTTTTGCTATCAAACTTTGATAGTGAGAGTTAAAAATTCTTTTCTTCTCAATCTTATTTGACATATAGCCTACCTCTATGAGAACTGCTGGCATTTGAGCGCCAACAAGAACCCAAAAAGGTGCCTCTCTAACTCCACCATCTTTTACTTTATAGTGTTTTTTCAGACGATTTATCATACCTTGCTGTATGTCAATAGCGAGTTTATTTGATTGGACAATTTTTGCTCTATTAAAAACATTTAAAAAGGTTTTTTTTGAAAAGTACTCCATATCTTCCATAGCAGCTTTGTTTTCAAGAGCTGCCACTCTTTTACTTCTTTCACTTCTTGCTGGAGATAAAAAGTAGGTTTCAACTCCATTTAATGACCTATTTTTTGCTGCATTTGCATGAATAGATAAAAAGAGTTCAGCCTTTTTCTTATTTGCAAATCTTGTTCTATCTCTTAATCTTACAAATTTATCTGTTGTTCTTGTGTAGTAGACTCTATAGCCTCTCTCTTTTAAAATTCTTCCGACTTTAAGAGTAATCTTAAGAGCTGCATATTTTTCATACTTCCCTTTACCAGCAACTGCACCTGGGTCTTTTCCACCATGTCCTGCATCTATAACAATAATTTTATTTAATGGTAGTGATTTTGTAAATTTCTCATAGCTTTTTTCAATCTTTAGTTTTGTATCTTTTTTTTCCTCTTTTTTTTCGGTATAAAATATCTCTATTTTAGAGCCACTTAAAACTATATTTGACTTCAAAATAGAGTTTTTTTGAAAAACAACTCTAAGAGTCTTGCTGTTAAACTGAGCAATTCTTAAATCATCTAGTGCTTTTGGAACTTTTAGGCTTGGAACAAATGCAAGAGTAGCTCTTATATCAAATACCTCTCTAAAGTTATCTACACTTTTGAGTTGAAAAGAGTTAACATCCTTAGTTTTTACATCTCTATCAAAGTTAAGAACAAGCCTATCTCCCTTGTCAAAAATAGATTTTAACCTTGGAGGATAGTAATTATTTCGTAAAGGTCTCTGTTTTGTTTTTATATTTTTCTTTTTTTGAACAATCTCTGTTTTATTTTTAGTAGCAACTCTCTTATCTGAAACTTTTTTTTGCATAGTTGCTAGCTCTTTAGAGTAACCTGAGACATCTAGCTTAAGAATATTTGCAGTTTTTGCAAGTCTTTTTAATGTCTCTTTTTTCAAATATGGATTATTCTCGACAATAGAGCGAATATAGATACTCTTAAGAGCATGATGAACCCTTAAAAGCTCATCATCATTTGAGATTTCAATCTTTTTGTCAAAATATTGAAGCTCTTCAATATAGTTTATTGTAGCAAAAAGTGTGCTACATGTAACAATAACCAATAGTAGTAATTTAACTATTTTCGCCATTTATTAACTTATCTATTAACTCTTTAACGCTTATTATCTCATTTAACCTGTATCCATTTGAGCCCGTAAAAAACAACCCTGTCTCCTTTTTTCCTAAGTATGCATCTGATAAACGATCAGCAATACAGTATCCAACCGCTTTGGCTTCAATACCTCGCTTACATGGTGCCACACAGTTACTTATACACCTTATCTTAGGACCCTCTCTTTTTGCAACTAAATTTATTAGATTTGTTACCACACCACGAGCAGGATAACCAACAGGAGATTTAAGAAGCTTAATATCCTCCTCTTTTGCACCAAGAATAACCTCTTTAAAACTATCATGCGCATCACACTCATGAGTTCCAATAAACCGAGTCCCCATCTGAACACCATTTGCCCCAAGCTTCATAACCTTCTCTATGTCATCTCTATCCCAAATACCACCAGCTGCAATAAGAGGAAAGTCTCCCCAGTTCTTCATCTCCTCTTTAATGGGTTCGATTAAATTCTCTAGCTGATACTCATCCATCTTACACTGCTCATAAGTAAAGCCTTGATGACCACCACTAAGCGGTCCTTCGACTACAACTGCATCAGGAAGTCTATTATATCTTTTTGTCCACCTCTTACAGATAATCTTAAGTGCTTTTGCAGATGAAACAATAGGTACAAGAGCAACTTCAGGATAATTTTCAGTAAACTCTGGCATATTGGTTGGAAGTCCTGCACCAGTTATGATGATATCAATTCCCGCGGCACAGGCATCTCTTGCTATTCTCTCATAGTCATTGCTTGCATATAGTATGTTTATGGCTATTGGATTATTATTAGCAATTTTTCTTGTATTTTCTATAACGGCATTAAGTCCTTTAGTAGAGTAGAAATTTGTAGAGTGTAGGGGTCGTGAATTTATATCTTTTGCACTATGTTTTCGATTTTCATAATATCCCGTTCCAACTGAACTAATAACTCCCAGTCCACCCTCTTTACTCACGCTACCCGCTAATTTATCCCAGCTAATCCCAAGCCCCATTCCGCCTTGAACTATCGGATATTTTATCGTATATTTGCTAATCTTTAAGGGCTCAAACAACACTACAGCACCCTTAGCTTAGCAAATTTTCTTTTTCCAACTTGAAGTACATACTCACCCCTATCTAGTTGTAACTGTTCGTCAATAATCTTTTTTTGATTCAACCTAGCAGCACCCTGCTTGATATCTCGGCGTGATTGTGAGGTTGATGGAGACAATCTACACTCAACTAATGCTTTTGCAATCCAGATTGAGCCATCTAAACTAAACTCCTCCATCTCCAAAGGAAGCTCATTTTTCTTATGAACAGAGTCAAACTCCTGCTTTGCTTTTTTCGCCTCATGCGCATCGTGATACCTAGTAACTATCTCCAATGCTAAACTCTCTTTTATCTCTTTTGGGTGTAGCTTTCCACTAGCAATACCATCTCTACATGTAGCTATCTCCTCTAGGCTAAGAGAGCTTAAAAGCTCATAATATCTCCACATCAAATCATCACTAATACTTAAAATTTTTCCGAACATCTCATTTGGCGTATCAGTGACTCCTATATAGTTATTAAGAGATTTACCCATCTTATTCACGCCATCAAGCCCCTCTAAAAGAGGCATCATGATGACTGCTTGCTCTTTTGTGCTGTTGTAGGTGCGTTGAAGCTGTCTTCCCATCAAAAGATTAAACTTTTGATCAGTTCCACCCATCTCAATATCACAATTCATAGCAACACTATCATAACCTTGAAGAAGTGGATATATGAACTCACTTATGGAAATTGGAGCTTGGGCTTTATAGCGTTTGTCAAAATCATCTCTCTCAAGCATTCGTGCTACATTAAATGTTGTGGTAAGCTCAACTATGCCAGTAGCTCCAAGCTTTTCAAGCCAGACTGAATTGAACATTACCTCTGTTTTTGTTGGGTCTAAAACTTTAAAAACCTGCTCTTTATAGCTTCGGGCATTTTTTAAAACTGTCTCCTTATCAAGCTTTTTTCTTGTTTCACTCTTGCCAGAAGGGTCTCCTATCATACCTGTAAAGTCGCCTATAAGAAACTGAACTATTGCACCGTATTTTTGTAAAACTGCCATCTTTTGGAGTAGCACCGTATGCCCTAAGTGCAAATCAGGAGCAGTTGGGTCAAATCCCGCCTTCACAAGATATGTTTTACCGTCCTCAAAGTAACTCTTTACAAGTAGCTCTATACGCTCAATATCTATGATTTCTGCAACACCTCTTCTTATTTCATCCATGGCTTTTTTTATCATTTCTCTCTCTTTTATTCTATTTGTACGCATCATTTGCAGATACAAAATCTATTACTTTATATTTTGCTTTTAATTTTTCTCTTACTTTTAATACATTCTTATCAGGCAGTTCAAGTATCATCTCAAAATAGTCAGCATGACCCTCTTGCGATTTACCTAGCTCTATAGTTATAAGATCAATCTGCATTTTAACTAAATATTGCAAAAATGAAGCTAAGGAACCTCTTTTATTCTCAAGGCTTACAATTAATGCGTATCGCTCAGGTGCATCTCTAGTCCACTTAACAAATATCATCTGATCTTTTTGCTCCATCAAAGACGAAGCTCTTTCGCAAAATTTATGATGGACTGTAACACTACTCCCTTTTCTAAAACCGATGATATTATCCCCTCTTTTAGGGTGGCAACAATAGTCAAAGAGGATATTTGAAATACTATGATTTGAGTAGATTACTATATTGTCAAATTTCTGTTTTTTAATATTGTATCTATCTATCTTCAAAAGAGGAAATAAAATCTTATCGCTTCTAGGATATTTTTTAAGAATATTTACTACATTTACAAAATAGACAGAATCTGTTGCAATTTTATAAACATTGTTTGTTATATTCTCCTTAGCTAGCCACCGTTTTAGTTTTCTATCTCGTATATTAAAAGCGGCCACTAGTATATCTATCGCTACCCTACTGTCAATCTCTTTCATCTTTTGACGACAGCTTACTGCAATAGCATTTCTAGCTTTTCCAGTTTTAACACTATTTACCCAACTACACCTAAAATGTGGCTCTCTTGATGTTACAATCCTTACAATATCGCCACTTCTCAACTCAGTCAAAAATGGTGTTTTCTGCTTATTGACATAGGCCTCTTTTGCATAAGTACCAACTTCTGTGTGAACTTCATAAGCAAAATCCAATACAGTGGCTCCTCTAGGAAGGGTAAAAATATCTCCTTTTGGAGAAAAAACAGCTATATCCTCGCTATAGAGATGATCTTTTGCTATTTTATAAAACTCTTCAATATTTTCACTACTATCATCTTGTGACTTAAAATCACTTAGCCACTCTAATTTTGGATTTAAACCAACACTTTTGTATTTCCAGTGAGCTGCTACACCAAATTCTGCAGTTTTATGCATATCTGTTGTTCGTATTTGTGACTCTATGATTGATTTGTTATCAAAAACTGTTGTATGTATAGTTTGATAGCCATTTTGCTTTGGAATAGCGATATAGTCTTTAAATCTAGATATAAGCGGGTTAAAGTTTTGATGAATTATGCCAAGTGCTCGATAGCAGTCTATAGGCTCATTGACGATAACTCTAATTGCCAGCATGTCAAGAACTTCTTCAATAGAGATACCCTTTCTTTGCATTTTTAAGTAGATTGAGTAGTAGTGTTTCACACGCCTCTCTATAGTAAAGTCACTCTCAATAAAGCCGTTTTTTAGCATTAATACTTTTGTCTCAGAAGTAAAATGATTTAATCTAAGCTGAAGCTGCTGAGAGTGCTCTTGTATATAGTCATCTATCTTTTTATACTCGCTAGGCAGAACATAAAAAAAGCTTAAATCTTCAAGTTGATTTTTAATTGAAGAGATACCAAGTCTGTGTGCAATTGGTCCATAAACCAAGACTGTCTCTTCGCTGATTCTTTTTTGCTTTGCCTCACTTAGAGAGTCAAGTGTAAGCATATTGTGAAGCCTATCACAAAGTTTTATAACTAAAACTCTCACATCATCAGTAGAAGCTAAAAGCATCTTTCTAAAAGAGAGTGCTGAGGAGATAATCTTCTCGTTTGAGCTTGAAGATATCAGCTCACTATCACGAATCTCAATAATTTTAGTCAACCCTTCAACTAAACCAGCTACCTCCTCATTGAACTGCTGTGCGACCTCTTCGATAGAGCAACATGTATCTTCAACAACATCATGTAATAGTCCAGCAACAATCATGTCTCTATGACCACCCAAAAAGGCAACGATAGTTGAAACCAATATGGGGTGAATAGCATAAGCTTCTCCACTTTTACGCAACTGTCCCTTATGTTTGCTCTGCGTAAAAAAGAGTGCTTTTTCTATGAGTTCACTCTTTGGAATAAACTCATACAAAAGTTCTATCGCTTCATCAACATCTCTGCAAGACTTAACACGCTTAACTAATCGCTCCATAGCTCGATGTCCAAACTACTCTTTATCTATAAAAAAGTCAATTGATACTTTTTTTTCAGCAATCTCAAGAAGAGCAATATCTGTAAATTTACTACTCTTTTCCTCTTGCTTTACTAACGGTTCAGCACCATTTGCCAACTGCTCAGCCCTTTTTGCAACCAGCAGAGCTAGTTTGTATCTATCATTATCTAAATGCTCTAAAGCTCTTGCTGTTATTTTTTCTGTTCTCATTCTATTGTCTCCTTGTTTTTACTATCGAACATCTTGTGTAGTCACCATTTATGATCTCTAAAAGATTATTTTTTATAAACATATTGCAGACTACTATTGGCAGATTATTATCCTTTGCCAATGCAATTGCTGTGTCATCCATGACTTTTATATTATCATTCATTGCCTTATCATAGGTCAATTCACTTATTTTTTGTGCATCTAAAAACTTTTTTGGATCTTTATCATAAATACCATCCACTTTTGTTGCTTTTATAATCATATCAGAATTAATCTCAATAGCTCTTAGTGTTGCTGCGGTATCGGTTGTAAAGTATGGATTACCTGTTCCTGCTGCAAAAATGACAATTCTGCCTTTTTGAAGATGCCTTTGTGCACGCCTTACTATAAAGGTTTCACAAATTGCTTCCATCTTAATGGCACTTTGAACTCTCACCTCCATACCTACATGTTCTAGTGCCTCTTGCATAGCAACAGAGTTTATAACAGTAGACAACATCCCCATATAGTCGCCACTAGTTCTCTTGATAATACCATCTTTTGCAGCACTTACACCACGAATGATATTGCCACCGCCTATAACTATTCCTACCTCTATGCCACTGTTGATTAGTGTCCTTAGCTCTTGGGCAATAAACTTTAATATAGATGTATCTATCCCAAAACCATTTTGACCAGCCAATGCCTCGCCTGAAAACTTTACTAACACTCTCTTGCTTGCCATAAATCACCTTTTTATTTAGCGTGGATTATACAATAAAACACCTTAGACGCTACTCTTTTAATGTTTTATCAACTCTAGGGGGTTGATGTGATAGCTCTTTTGCGTTACTTCAAAAGAGAGATCACCCCTAACTCTTCCTATAACATATCCTTTTTTAATCTTCTTGCCTATTTTTATTGTTGGTGCTATCTTTGAAAGATGTGCGTATATAGTATGAATTCCATAACTATTTTCTACTATCACAACTTTATCTAAAATAGCAGTATTTTTAGCATAGATAACTTTTCCATCTAGGACATTTTTAACTTTAGCATTTGCTTTTTTTGAGGTCAAGATAACTGACTCATTAAAGATTTTTATGTTATATATTGGATCAGTATATCTTCCAAATTTTCTCTTTACTACAAAGCTCTCTAGTGGAGCTATTGTTTTTTTACCTCTATATTTTTTAACTCTACTATTTTGAAAAGATGAACCAATTTGACGCACTGTCATTTTTTCATCTACCCTAGGATCATCTTGTATTTTTTTAGTTGCATCTATCTTTCTTTTCTTTGTTGGTTCTTTCTCTTTTAATTTTATAATATTTAGCTTCTCTAGGGTTGCTCTTAACTCATTTCTTTGTTTTTTAACCTGTAGTAGTCTCTTTTTATATAAGGCTCTTTTAGACTTTAATGCCTTTATGCTTCTCTCTTTTGACTTTTTAAGATTAGAGTATCTCTCTTTTTTCTTTTTTGATTCCCCAATTAAAGCCTTGATATCTTTTATCTGTAAATTTTGAGTGTTAATTTTTTTATTGATTTTATCATAATCACTAGAAAGCTTAGAAAACTCTTTTTGCATAATAACACCCATCTTATCAACCACCTCACCAGCCAATATAGCGTCACTTGAGTCTTGAAAATTTTCATCACTCATGAGATAAAATGAAAAGTCTTCAGCAATAACTTTTACTATTCTACTCTCAAGATCTTTTCTGTTTTTAATAAGTCTCATGTTTTGTGTTGCTAAGTCTTTTAAACTTATCTCTTTATTTTTTATTGAATTTTCATTTTCTGCTATGCTTTTTCCAAGATTTAGTATATCTCTCCTAATTTTTTTCAAGTTTTTCTGCTCTTTAAGTATATTTTTTGCTACATCTCCTAGCTTGCGATCTATGCTTTTTTGAGTCGCTGTTTTAAGTTTTAAGTTTTTCTGCTCCTTATCAATCTTTTTGTCAATATTGGTAGCCCCGAAAAGCAGAATTTGAAAAACTAAAAAAGAGAGTAGAATTCTCATTCTCTACTCATCTTTCTTATGACAGCAAAAACAATAAAAAGTGAAAAAACAAGTGATATACCAAGTAAAATTATCGTATCTTTAACTATATCAAATTCTGGAATAACTATATCCATACTTCTCGCAAAAATATCTATAAACTCTAGTTTAGGAAAAATTAAATATGCAATAACAACAAGTGCAGTGCTTATAAAAGAATCAATTATAGCGAGTCTGTAAAGAGGTGCACTCTTCATCCAAGAAGTAGCACCAAAAAGAGTCATAATTGACATTCTCTCTCTATGTTCAAGTATCCAAATTCTCATCTGTTTAAACATCAATAAAATTGAAATAACAAATATAAAAATTAAAAACAGGAGTGCCGTAGTCTTTAGTGCATGAAACATTCCATAGACTCTGTTGTGAGTTTGAGAAAATGTTTCAACTTTTGTAGCTAAACCACTCTTAAGTAGTTTTTCCTCAATCCGCTCAATCTCTTCTGCACTAGGAAATGACTCTAATTTTATGGAGTAAAATTTTGGTAGTGCTATCTTTAGAAGCGATATGTTTTTTGAGGAAATATTACCTTTTAATCTATTCAATATCTTTTTAGAGCTTATCTCCTCTATTGATTGTATACCACTAATCTTACTTTTAACGACTGCTGTTGAGAGTGGCTTTGGAGCAACAACTACTATTGAGTAGTCTTGTGTCAGTTTTTTTGAGTACTCTTGTACTATCTTATTAGTTAAAAGTGTAAATTGCAAAGAAAAAAGAAGAACAAATAGAGGCAGTATGACTGAGATATGACTCTTAAGAGACTTCATAAATAACTCCACTCTCTAAAAAAAAATGCTTATAATCTATACCTAGAGCGGGTGGAATATGATGAGTAACAACAACAATTGTAGTTCCTAGGTGCTCTTTTGCGTTTTTAAGTAGGTTCCAAATAACTTCACTAGAATACTCATCTAAATTACCCGTAGGCTCATCTGCTAGTATCATAACTGGATTGTGTGCTAAAGCTCTTGCCATAGCAACTCTCTGCTGCTCTCCACCACTAAGCTCAAGCGGATATTTATCTGATTTATGTAAAAGCTTAACATGTTTTAAAAGTTTTTGTGCTTGCTTAGCACAAACACCTCTAGAAAAACCGCCTATCATAAGGGGTAACATAACATTTTTCTCTACTGTCCACTCATTGATAAGTCGATAATCCTGAAAAACTATACCAAGATATCGTCTTAGAAGATTTAGTTTAGATGTGCTTATACTTTTTATGGCTACACCACAAACACTTAGGTCTCCTTTTTGAGGTATAAGTTCACCATATATAGACTTCAGTATGGTCGATTTTCCACTACCACTTTTACCAGTTATAAAAGTAAACTCATTGGGGTTTATAATCATATCAGCCTGTGTAATGACAGGTTCATCTCTGCCGTAAGCCAAAGTTAAACTCTTTGCATATATCACATGTTCCACAAATAACCCTTTATTAGCTTATGTGCTTTTTCATTATCTTTTGTTGCTAAGATGTTATTTGGAAGATACTCTACTCTATCTTTTTTTATAAAAATATAGCTATGCTCGCTTCTTTGACTTGCTCCAAAAGAGACTCTTATAAGCCCCTCCTCTTCACTTATCTTATAAATTTTTTCAAAATGAGCAAAAAAACTATCTCCTCTTAGTGTAGTCTCTTTAAACCTTTCTAGCAACTCTTTAAACTCTATTTTTTTATCAAACCTTAATCTTCCCATCTTTGATATTTTATCAGAACCCTCTTTATTTGTCATTATAATATCATATATATCCTTAGCTTGCTTTTTCCATCTATCCTCATACTTGCTACTTATACCTAAATCTCTATTTTTATTTACTTGTAATTCTACATTAAACTGTTTCATAAATTCACCAAAAGAGTATCTAAAGTAGTTATCGCTATCAGTCCTAAGCTCGAGCGTACCACCAACACTTAAAGCTCTTTTTGCTTCATCTATTAAACTCTCAGCAATAACACGACGATGAGGCTTTTTATCCCAAGGAACTGGAAAGTGAATAAATATCGCCTCAACACTATTGGAGCTCAAAAACTCTAAAAATACTCTTGCATCATAATCTACAACCAATATGTTTTCTATTCCCTGAAGCTCACACTGTCTCAATACTTGCTCAATCGAAGGCTTATGAATCTCTAGCCCTATAATAGTCTTGTCTCTATGCTTCTTCGCAAGATAAAGCAGATGTCTCCCACTACCAAAACCAACCTCTACCAAAATACCATTATCACACTTAAACTCATCAGCAAAATATTCCATTGTTTTAAGGTATGGGGATATTTTTAAACTCTTACTCTTCTTTGAATCTATATTAGAATTAGTAGTTTTAGTTTTAGTTAAATCTCTATAATCCTTTAAGGATTGTTGTAAAATAGCGACTTGAGATGGTCTTGTTATTTTATCGCCCTTTATAAGATAACTTTTTTCATTTTTTTTGATGTTTAAAAGTAGTTCACAGTTTTGAGTATGGCTCATAACTAGCCTGTCTCCTCTTTTAGAAATCGCTACAAACTTAAACTCACTCTTACCATAACTAGATGGATACAATGGCTCTACAAAACTTTCTGCATGAAAATTTGGCACTCACTACCTACTTTTTAGGTATTTTAATAGTAATATCCTCTGACTCTTGTGATGTCAAACCATACTTGTCAAGTGCTACAATATTATATCTATATACAACTCCTTTTATAATATCACTATCACTAAAGCTTCTGTTCGTAATTCCAGTAAATACTTTTTTATCGCCTTTGTGCTCTCTTGTAACATTAAATCTCACTGCTCTGTCATCTCTGCTCTTCCAAGTGATATTTATCTCTCTTCCATCATGAGTTGAAGACACAACATGAACACCTCTAGGAGCCGCTAGAGTAGCTCCCATTACAGGTTTTTTTTGCCTTAGAGACTCTAGTTCATCTTTATCAACAGCTGTCACAAAATAGAAAAAAGATTTGCCATTCTCATTTATTAAATCTTCATATTTTGTATCTCCTGTTTTCGCAAGGTATCTATAGGGAAGTATAGGATTTAAAGACCTATATATTCTATAGTATAAAAAGTCCTCTTCTATAGAAGCATCCCACCTTAAAACTATCTTTTTAGGAGTATCTGTTGAAGCTGTCAAATTTTTCACCTCAAGAGGAAGAGGTTTTGTTGAAGCCTTTACGATACTACTTGGCTCCGAAGTTAGTCCATCATTAGTTTTAACTCTAATCCTGTACTTAAAGGCACTATTTTGGGGCAGATCATCATCTATATATTCAGCATTAAGTCTGCCTTGCACTTTTGCTATCTGCTCCCACTTTAACGAAGCAAAATCGCTTCTTTCTATTATATACGCAACTACTCTTTGTGATGAGTGCGGTCTCCAAATAATCTTGACTCTATGAGGTAATCCCGTAATAGCCTTTACAAAAGATACTGATTTTATCATAGGCAGTGTTGTTACTGAGATGGTCTCACTCGCTACTGACTCTCTGTCATCTTGAGAAAATGTTGAAAAACGGTAGTGGTATTGAGTGTTAGGCTCCAAACCAGTATCTACAAAATGAGAGACAAATCTATCCTCTATGGTCACTATTCTACCTAGTTTTCCACCTTGCTCCTTCGGATTTGATCGATAGATATGATACCCACTTACTCTCCAGTCAAAAGTAGGCTCCCACTCAAAACCAATCTTTGCAATATCTGCAATAAATTTAATATCTACTACTTTTGGTAGAGTGTGGTCAATGACCTGTTTTTTTGGTGGTTGTGGAGCAATAGAACATCCACTAACAAAAAGTGCTAAAACGCTCAATGATATAATTGCAATCCATTTTTTCATCTATTTCGTCCTTATTAAAGTCTTTTTTAAGTATATTTTCAAAATCCTCAAACAGTGTAGAGCCAACTACTAGCCTCTCTCTTGTTCTAGGATGTTGCAAGTACAATGTATGCGCATGTAGCATAACTCTCTCTATTCTACTATTTTGGCTCTTAAAGCCGTATAAATTATCTCCTAAAATATGACGCGATAGGCTATTAAGATGAACTCTAATCTGATGTGTTCGGCCCGTAAAAAGCTTCGCTGCTATAAGCTCTTTCTTCTCATCCCTAGAGAGAGCAAGCTTGCAAAATGCACTTTTTGATTTTCGTCCTGTTGAAATTATATCCATCTTTAGTCTATTTTTTCTACTTCTTGCAATTGGTTTATCTACTATAATATCACTCTTAAGAGGAGTGTCTATTATTGCAAGATAGTATCTTCCCATGCTCTTATTGGCAAGCTGGGAGGAGAGCTTTAGGTGAGCATCGTTATTTTTTGCTATAACTAACGCACCACTTGTCTCTTTATCTATACGATGAACTATACCGTGTCTCTCATCGCCACTTATAGTAGAAAGTGAAACACTTCGTTTAATTAACCAATCAACAACAGTAGCCTCTTTGACACTTGGAGCTGGATGGACAATCAAAAATGGGGGTTTATTTATAATCAATATGTCTTCATCCTCGTAAAGTATGTCTATATCAAAATTTGCCTCATAACTCTCCTTCTCTTTTTTTGCTTGAATAAAATCATACTCAACAATATCATCAATTTTTAGCCTAAAACTACATTTTTTTACCTCTTTAGTGCCTATTTTTACACCAACTTGTTTTATTAATTGCTCTATTTGATTTCTTGGAAGCGACAGCTCTTTGCTCATAACAGCATCTAATCTTCCAATTTTTCTACATGTAAAGGTCATTTAACTCTCTTTATTGTATAATGTCCTATCAAATTATTAGGCTTTTCTTTGCTCCAAATAGATAGACGAATATTTACACATTTTGATTTTTTACTTCCTATTTTGGTACTACCCATCATAGGACTATCATTTTACCTAATTAACGAGGCAAATGCTACACTTGCAAATAAACAGATAGTATACTCTACTGTTGGTTTTTTACTATTTCTATTTTTCTTCATTCTTCCTCTTAGAAAAATGGAGTGGCTGATACCTCTGTTTTTTTGGTTAACTATTGGTCTTCTTATTAGCGTTGAGTTTTTTGGTGTCACGAAGTTGGGTGCAAAAAGATGGCTTGAAATTCCATTTGCAAGCTTCACAGTTCAACCTTCAGAGGTAATGAAACCAGCCTTTGTTCTTATGCTAGCATATCTTATAAAGCACAATCCACCCCAAGAGGATGGCTACAGATTAAAAAACTTTACAAAGCTAAGCTTCTATATACTACTGCCATTTTTCCTAATAGTAAGAGAGCCAGATTTAGGAACGGCTGTGGTTCTTCTTATGGTTGGCTATGGGATACTGTTTGTAGTGGGTGTAAATAAAAGAATTTGGATTAGTTTAATTGTAGTAGTTACTATAAGCACTCCACTTCTATATAGTTTTTTATACGACTATCAAAAAAAACGCATTACAGATTTTATCTCTGAAAAACCTAGTTACCATGTGAGACAGTCTATTATAGCCATAGGAAGTGGCGGGCTAACTGGTAAAGAAAAAGTTGAGGCTACACAAACGCACTCAAAATTTCTTCCAATTGCTACAAGTGATTTTATCTTTGCTTACCTCGTAGAGAGGTTTGGCTTTCGCGGTGCTTTAGTTTTGATTGGTCTTTATGCTCTTCTCATAGTGCATCTGATGACTCTGAACTACAAATTTCATAAAGACTACTTTGGGCAAGTTGTAACCACTGGTATTGCTCTGCTCATTTTTGTCTACATGGGAGTCAATATATCTATGACCATAGGCTTTGCACCTGTTGTAGGAGTGCCTATGCCATTTTTTAGCTATGGTGGTAGTAGTTTTATAACTTTTATGATATTTTTTGGAATTTTACAAAATCTACTAACTTTTAGATTTGACAAAACATACAAATCAGTAAAATACAACATTTAGCCACTGTTTAATTTAGTTTTAAATTATAAAAGAGTAGAATGTCAATCTTAAAATAAAGGGTTCTTAGCTCAGTTGGTTAGAGCTCTCGGCTCATAACCGAGCGGTCACTGGTTCGAATCCAGTAGAACCCACCACCTTTTATTTTTTCAATTTTTTAATAAGAAACTTTTTTTGCTCTTGTGTTTCAACACCTTCTGCTATTACTTTTAGAGGTGTCCTTAAGTCTAAAATCAAGAAATACACAAAAATAGCCTTTGAAAATATCTAGAAATAGTCCACTATACATATCTGCCTCCTGTGTTACATGTAAGCACAAATATATATCCTCCTTGCTAACCTTACACACTATGATGCGTAAGGTTAGGATAAAATATCTATGCCCTTTTTTATTGCTCGTAACAGTATATCAATTTCACCTTTAGTATGAGTAAAATGTATACTTACTCTTAACCAGCCCGGCTTTTTATCAAAATCTTGTCCATCTTCGAGCTCAAGCAGATCATGTCCATAAGGTCCTGCGCAACTACACCCTGCTCTTGTTTGTATATTAAACTCATCTGAGAGATACTTAGACATATCATAGGGGTCTACACCTTTAAAATTCAGTGAAAAGATAGGAAGCTTGTCTTGTTTGAAACTACAATATAGCTTTACTCCATCTATCTCTTTCACTCTTGAGCCAAAATAGAGCTTTAACTCTTTCTCTCTTTTTTGTATGACCTCTAAACCTATCTCATTTCTAAGCTTATAAGCTAAAGATGCTCTGATAAACTGTACAATACCTGGTGTTCCCGCATCCTCTTTTAGCTCAAAACCATCTAAAAAATCATGAGACTTCCTTGAAACATAACCCACAGTTCCACCCCCCGCAAAAGTAGGCTTATCTTCTATGCAGAGCTCTTTTTTTATAACCAACAATCCACAACTACCAACTCCGCCTAAAAGCTTATGAGGAGACAAAAATAGTGCATCATAATAGTTGCAATCTATGTTCATATATGGCGAAGCTGCCGCTGCATCTAAACAGAGTATACTGTCATATTGTTTTATTATCTCATATATCTTCTTGTAGTTACTCAAAACACCCGTTACATTTGAGGCAACTGAAAATGAAGCTATAATCTCTCTATCGATGTTGGCTTTAAGCTCTTCTTCTAAGTATTTAAGGTCTATGCCATACTTCTCATCAAGTGGAATTCTTACAACTTCGCACAAGCCTTCACGATAGCTTATCTCATTTGAGTGGTGCTCATAAGGCCCAACTAGAATTAAAGGTATATTTTTTGGCTCAACTCTATACCTTTTTCTTGTTCTTGGGGGTATGTAGATACCCATAAGCTCTTGAAACTTCTTTATCGCTCCTGTTGCCCCTGTTCCTGTGGGAAGCATATAAAAACTCTCATCTATTTCAAGTGCATTTTTTAAATCTACTCTTGCTTTTTCATAAAAAGAGCTTGTAGTAACTGCATTTGAAGATACTTCTGAGTGTGTATTGGCGTATGTTTTTAGTATCTCAAACACCCTACTCTCTATGGGGGTATAGGCTTGTCCTGAAGCAGTGTAGTCAAAATATAGTATGCCCTCTTTTGATATGATATTCTCTCTTATTTTTTTCAATCTTTTAAAAACCTCTCTAATGATTTTGCAATTTTTGTTATTGCTGTAGTTGCTTTCTCATAATATACCTCATCAAAAATCTCATCATTTATAAGGTCACTTGATTCTAAATTATTCAATATCTTATAGCTTGCATATTGACTAATCATATCTACATTTATAACCGCTCCACTCGTACCAATACAGACAAAAACTTCACAACTATCTAGCTCGCTATAGAGATCTTGATACTTTGGTGCTGACTCCCCAAAAAATACTACATTTGGTCTTAAATTGGCTCTACATGCAGGACAAACTCTATCTCTTGGTTGCTCTTCATAAGCTATATCCTCTTCAAAACTACACTCTTCACACCTTATCTCTCTTAAAAATCCATGAAGATGAAGTATATCACTACACCCTGCTCTCTCAAACATATCATCTACATTTTGTGTAATGACTGAAACTCTATCGGGGTATCTGTTTTTTAGTTCTACTATGATTTTGTGAGCCAAGTTTGGTTTTTTGTCTTCTATATCTTTTCGTCTTGCGTCGTAAAAACTTAGAGTTGCTTCACGATTAGTATCCAAGCAACCAGCGGTGCAGATATCGGCTATATCGTGCTTCTCCCAAAGTCCATCACTATCTCTAAAAGTAGATATACCAGACTCCGCACTAACACCAGCTCCAGAAAATATAACTATTTTAGACATAACAAACCCTTGAGATTAAATTGAAGCTAGAAGTTTTTAACTTCTAGCTTCATATTTTACCCTTTTGGCTTGTTTTTTTCAACTATCTCTATACCCCCTAATAATTCCATAACACTCTCCACACCCCCAAATTCATAAAATCTCATCT
>CAZXOZ010000009.1:0-24712 GCA_964642805.1 uncultured Sulfurospirillum sp.
CGCAAACCGCTATTCGCTAGTTTTCGTAGCTTTAGGGGTTGAAGGGGATTTATCCTTTGCACTATAGCGAGCTTTGCTTGATTAGTGCGTAAGGTTAGTTATAAAAATAACACTAATCTCTTGCATCTGCTAAAGTTATGGCAAATAGAGTATTTAAGTTGTTATATTTACATATAGTAGTTGCTTCACTTAGCGTGCTACCTGTAGTAACTATGTCATCTATCAAAACAATATCTAAACCCTCTTTACATGTAAGAGTAAAATTTCTCCTATTTTTCTCTCTTACATGTAGACTTTGTCCTGAGTATCTTTGTAGGTTTTTTGCTCTTAGTCTGCCGTATAATGGCTTTAAACACACTCTTAGTTCTCTTGCTATAACAGCACTATGTGAGTATCCACTTCTTGTGTGGTCATCTATAGAAAGTGAGAAAACATCTCCACATGTAAAACTTTCTACAAGTGGCAGAAGAGCATGTTTTGTGAGTTGTGAATAGATTTTTGCTCCGTGAAAAGTGTGCTTTGTATGAAGTAATTCTTTAATCTCTTTGTACTTGTAGGCTGAATATACTACTAGCCCACTCTCTAAAGCTCTTTTTGAGGGGTTTGGTGTAAGTGAGCTGTTTAAGCAGTTCTTGCAAAGTAGTTTCCAGCTAAGATTTAAACAAAGCAGGCATCTCATCTAGTCTAGTCTTAAAACCGTTAAAAATGCCTCTTGAGGAAGTTGAACTTTGCCTATAGACTTCATCCTTTTTTTACCAGCTTTTTGCTTCTCTAGTAGTTTTCTTTTTCTTGTTATATCACCGCCATAGCACTTAGCAGTTACATTTTTACCCATAGATTTTACAGTTTCACGAGCTATGACTTTGTTTCCTATACTTGCCTGAATAGCCACTTCAAAAAGCTGTCTTGGCACTATATCTTTCATCGCTTTTACAAACTCCCGCCCTCTAATCGCTGCATTTACTTTTGGTACGATGATAGACAAAGCATCTACAACCTCCCCAGCAACCAAAACATCAAGCTTGACCAAATCACCCTCTCTATAGCCAATCTGATCATAATCGAAACTAGCATACCCTTTTGTTACAGACTTAAGCTTATCGTAAAAGTCCATAACAATCTCATTCATCGGCAGTGCATACTCTAAAAGAACTCGTTCAGGGCTTAAGTAGTCCATCTTTTCTTGAATTCCTCTTTTGTTGTTTACTAGTGTGATTACATTGCCTAAAAATTCGGCTGGTGTGAGTATAGTTGCTCTTACATAAGGTTCTGATATACTTTCCATCTCATTTACAGGTGGAAGCTGAGATGGGTTTTGAATCTCTAAAATCTTCCCATCGGTTCGCTCAACTCTATAGGTAACAGTTGGAGCAGTTGCAATTAAGTCTAGATTAAACTCTCTCTCAAGCCTCTCTTTTACAACCTCCATATGAAGAAGTCCTAAAAACCCTACTCGAAACCCATAACCCAAAGCGACTGAAGTTTCAGGCTCATAAGAGATACTCGCATCATTTAGCCTTAACTTATCAAGAGCATCTCTTAAATCTTCAAATCTATCTGTTTCTATAGGATAAATCCCTGCAAAAACAAATGACTTAATCTCTTCAAAGCCCTTTATGGGCTCTGCTGTTCTTTTTTTATTGTCTGTAATGGTGTCGCCTACTTGAACATCGCCTATATTTTTAAGCCCTAAAACTACAATGCCGACTTCGCCAGTTTTGATAATTTTTGTCTTCTCAAGATTAAGAGGATGGGGATACATAAGACTTAGAACCTCATGCCTATTTTTTGTCCCCATGATATAAATCTCTTGCCCTTTTTTTATCTCGCCATCATAAACTCTAACAAGTGCCAAGGCTCCTAGATAGTTATCAAACCAACTATCATAGATGATAGCTTTTGTAGAAGCATTTTCATCTCCATCTGGAGCAGGGATATTTTCGATAATAGCATCAAGAAGCTCAGTTACACCAACACCACTCTTTGCACTAACACAAATCGCATTATCACAATCAAGCCCTATAGTATGCTCTATCTCATCTTTTACCTTGTCTATATCAGAAGCGAGAAGATCGATTTTGTTTAAAACAGGTATAAGTGCTAAGTCATTATCTAATGCGATATATACATTGGCGATAGTTTGAGCCTCAACTCCTTGGGATGAGTCAACTATAAGCAAAGCTCCATCACTTGAAGCAAGCGAGCGAGAAACCTCATAAGAGAAATCAACATGTCCGGGAGTGTCTATTAGATTTAGTATATATGAAATGTCATCTTTAACATAGTTAAGCCTAACACTTTGAGCTTTTACAGTTATGCCTCGCTCTTTCTCTATGTCCATAGTATCCAACATTTGAACACCCATCTCTCTGTCACTTACTGCCCCACACTCCTGTATGAGTCTATCAGCTAGGGTACTTTTTCCATGGTCTATGTGGGCAATTATAGAGAAGTTTCGGATATTGTTTTGAGCCATTAAATAAAGAGTCCATTTACACTCTCATTGTGATAAACTCTTCTAATTACCTCTGCAAAAGTTGGAGCGATGCTAAGAATTTTTATCTTCTCGCACTCTTGCTTTAAAGGTATAGAGTCAGTAACTAGCAGTTCATCTAGCTCTCCCTTGGCAATTCTCTCATAAGCAGGACCACTAAGCACAGGATGAGTGCAGCATGCCATCACGCTAGTCGCACCTTTCTCTTTTAGCGCTTTTGCAGCTTTTGTGATAGTCCCTGCTGTATCTATCATGTCATCTACTATTATGACATCTTTACCCTCAACATCGCCAATGATATTCATCACCTCTGCCTCATTCGCTTTTTCACGGCGTTTATCTACTATGGCTATATCAACATCAAGTTTTTTTGCAAAGCTTCTTGCCCTTGCTACTCCCCCTATATCTGGACTTGCTATAATAGGATTTTTAAGTCTTTTATTTATGATGTAATCATGAAATATAATTGAGCCATATAGATTATCAACGGGTATATCGAAAAAACCTTGAATTTGTCCAGCATGCAGGTCGATAGTTACAACTCTACTAATGCCAGCCGTTTGCATCATATTGGCTACTAGTTTTGCTGTAATAGGAACTCTTGGGGCTGCTTTTCTATCCTGTCTAGCATATCCAAAATATGGGACAACCGCAGTGATAGAGCTAGCAGAGCTTCGTCTAAGAGCATCAGTCAAGATAAGAAGCTCCATAAAATGCTCATTTACAGGAGCGCATGTCGGCTGAATGATGAATACATCTTTTCCCCTAACACTCTCGCTAATTTGAACACTTAACTCTCCATCACTAAATCGCCTAATAGACGCTTCAGATAGTGGTAAAGAGAGATATTTTGCCACTTTTTTTGAAAATTCTGGATTTGCAGTTCCTGTAAAGACCTTGTAGCCTCTCATGTATGTTTCCTTTGGAAGTAATATTCGTATTTTACTAAAAAAGCTCTTAAAAAGATATTTTACTCTACTCTTTAGCCAACTGCTCCTCAGCCTTTCTTCGTCTGATTTGTACCCATGCCAATAGTATAACTATAGCAAAAACAGGCACGAGAACTACATGTTTAGGTAGTCTATCTCTTGGAACTTTTACATACTCTACAATCCACCCACTAGTAACTCCAGCATTTTTAATAGCTTCAACTTGTTTATTTCTTCCCGAAAATACCATGGCCACCTCCATAGGACCAAACAAGTCATCTAACTGTAGCCCAGTTTCATTGACTCGCTCCTGACCTGTCTCTCCCTCTGCTAAAGGTAGTGAAAATGTATACTCTCTTTGAGTTCCCTCAAGAGTTTCACCAGACACAATAAACTCTAGCCTATCTCCTGCACTCATGTTGTCTGCAACCTTAAATATCTCTTTACCAGATACTCTATCATAAGGAGGCTCAATCCTATCCCAGATAACATCTGGTCTAAACATCAAAAATGTCAAAACAAGAAGTAAAACAGTTTCATACCAACGACTTCTAGTAAACCAAAAGCCTTTTGTTGCGGCGGCAAAAAGCAACACTCCAACAAGAGCCGTAAAAACTGTTGCAACAAAATCAAAAACATTGTCAATTCCTATCATTAGGAGCTGAGTATTGAAGATAAACATAAAGGGCAGTACTGCTGTACGCATATCATAGGCAAACCCTTGTATGCCAGTCATTATGGGGTCACCTTTTGATATGGCTGCGGCGGCAAAAGCCGCCAGTCCAACGGGCGGGGTATTATCCGCTAGTATCCCAAAGTAAAAAACAAACATGTGAGCAGCTATAAGCGGTATAGCAATATCGCTAGCAGCTCCAAGACTTACTATAACAGGAGCCATAAGGGATGAGACAACGATATAGTTTGCAGTCGTAGGAAGACCCATGCCAAGAACTAAACTGATAAAGGCAGTTAAAACGAGAACCAAAAAGATATTTCCGCCCGATACGGTCTCAACTACACCGATAATCACTTGCCCGATACCAGTCAAGGTAACTGTACCAACAATAATACCAGCAACAGCAGTAGCAACACCTATGCCAATCATATTTTTACCACCACTGATAAGACCAGCTTCTAGGTCTATAAAACTCTCTTTTACTCTTCCAAAGACACTTGAATTTCCTCTAAAAAGATCCATCAAAGGTTTTTGAGTTATGACAATAAATATCATAAAAATAGTCGCCCAAAACGCTGAAAGACTAGGTGAGAATCTCTCAACCGTCAGCAACCAAACCAGAAGAATAACAGGCAAAAGATAGTGAAATCCAGCTTTTACTGTAGGGCCTACTGGGGGCAACTCCTCTATCTCTTCGCTACTCAAATCTGGAACTTTTGACGATAAATATATAAGTGCGAAATAGGCAATACTTAGCATAGCCAATATGACACCAAAAGTATAATCACCTGCTACTGACTTAATAAGCTCTACAACTGGGGGCAAGACAAAAACTAAAAAACCTAAAACCACTATAACGCTAACAATACCTATCATTTTACCCATCTTGTCCAATCTGTGAGGACGAGACATGCCTTTCATTCCTGACTTCATAGCCTCTAGGTGGACTATATAGACTAATGCGATATATGAGATAACAGCTGGTAAAAATGCATGCTTTATAACTTCTACAAAAGGGATGCCAACATACTCAACCATCAAAAAAGCAGCAGCTCCCATGATTGGGGGCATAAGCTGACCATTGGTTGAGGATGCACACTCTATGGCTCCTGCTTTCTCTTTTGAGAAACCAACTTTTTTCATAAGTGGAATTGTGAATGTTCCTGTCGTAACAACATTGGCAATAGATGAGCCTGAAATCATACCAGTCATAGCAGAACTCACAACCGCTGCTTTTGCGGGACCTCCACGAAAATGTCCCATCAAAGAGAATGCAACTCTTATGAAGTAGTTTCCTGCACCTGCTCGCTCTAGTAGTGAACCAAAAAGAACAAACAAGAAGACCATAGTAGCTGAAACACCAATAGCAACACCAAAAGCACCCTCGGTGGTAATCCACATATGAGATACTATCTTATTTACAGAGGAACCATCATAATAGCCTCCACCAAAATATGCATACGAAAGTGCAAGAATAGCTACAATCATCAAAGGTGGACCTAAAGTTCGCCTTGTTGCCTCAAGCAGCAAAGCCATACCGATAAGACTACTTATCAAATCTAGCTGATTTGGAACTCCTAATCTCATCTCAAATGCAAGAGAGTCCCACACTTGACCATATATAAGATAACCAATTGAAAGAAGAAGTAAAATTCCCATAATCCAATCAGCAATAGGCACATACTTTTTTGGTGAAGACTTTAAGGGTAGATAGCTAAGATACGCTAAAAATCCAGCAAACATAAGGTGGATTCGCTTAACAACATCAGCATTCATCCAAGGAGTAAACTCAAGAATCAATGGCGATGATACATAGAGCTGAAAAAGAGACCAGCTTAGTGCTAGATAGAGTATAAATTTTGCAAGATATGGGTTTGAAGGATTTCGTCCGCCTGTTTCAGCCTCAAGAACCATATCTTCGGCCAATTTTTGCTCTTCTTTCACAACTTCTCCTTGCTAAAATATATATCTAAAGCTCTCTACATGTAGAGATTTAAATATAGATTTTACAATAGAGCCATATTGGCTCTATTGTAGGTTTTGGTGTCTTACTTGATAAGACCAACCTCTCTATAGTACTTTAAAGCACCTGGGTGAAGTGGAGTAGATAGTCCATCTCTTACCATCTCCTCTTTTTTAAGATTTGCAAATGCAGGGTGCAATTTTTTGAAAGCCTCAAAGTTCTCAAATACTGATTTTACAACAGTATAAATTACATGATCAGAGACTTTTGCAGAAGTTACAAAAGTTGCAGCAACACCAAATGTCTTAGTATCATTTGGGTTTCCTTTATACATTCCACCTGGAATACTTGTAAACTTATAATAAGGTGTATTATTGACAAGTTTAGTTATATCTGCGTCACTTACATCTACTATAACACTATCACAAGTAGTTGTAGCCTCTTTTATAGCTCCACTTGGGTGACCAACCACATAAGTCATAGCATCTATCTTGTTATCGCAAAGTGCTCTTGCTTGCTCTGCAGCCTTAAGTTCACCCGCTAAGCTAAATACTGATGTATCCCACCCCTTAGCCTTCAAAGCCACTTCCATAGTACCACGAGTTCCAGAGCCTGGATTTCCTATGTTTACTCTTTTGCCTTTTAAATCAGCAAAAGTTTTTATACCACTATCCGCACGAGCTACAACCGTAAATGGCTCCCCATGTATTGAAAAAACTGATCTTAAATCTGTAAAAGCACCTTGATCTTTAAATCTAGATGTCCCCTTATATGCATGATACTGCCAATCTGATTGAGCGATACCCATATCAAGCTCACCAGCTCTGATTGTGTTGATATTATAAACAGAGCCACCAGTAGACTCAACTGAACATCTTACACCATGCTCTTTTCTATCCTTGTTTACCAAGCGACAAATAGAACCACCTGTTGGATAGTAAACACCTGTAACACCGCCTGTACCGATTGTTATAAAATCAGTAGCCATCAATGGCACACTTAATGCACCTACTAAAGCAATAGTTGCTAACTTCTTAGTCATATTTACTCCTTAAAAAATATTGTCTCGTTATTCTAACAAATTTAACCTTTATTTGGTGTCAAAATTGTTTCATTTAAAAGTCATTTTATTTGGATTGTTACATTATGAAACTAGAGCTACTCTTTGCTAGTTGAAACTATTTTACTGAGCTGTACCTAAATAGTGGATATAGGGGGCAAAAGCCTATTATGCCTGTTATTAGGGGGATTATGCCCGCGTAGGCTATGGGTTCACTTGTGTAGAATGCGAACAGCATCAAAGATGTACCTGTAATAATTCTACTAATTTTGTCAATTCCGCCTACATTGGGTTTCATATCTATCTCATTTGACTACAGTTTTTCCAAACTATATCAAAATTCACGCTCTCTTTGTTACTCATATCAAAATTCTTATCTGCATAGACTGTAAATCTGCACTCACTGCCTTCATAGTTAAAAAACAGTTCAACCTCTTGTCTCTCGCCAAGATACAATATACTACCAACTCTAGCTTTGATCGTACCCTCATCCCTCACTACACACTCTTCTGGTCTTATGCAATAACTCTTTCCATCTTTTTCTATAAAATTTGCTTTTCCAAAAAAAGTTCCTACTGATTTTGAGAGCGGTGAATTGTATATCTCTAAAGGCGTAGAGTATTGCGATATTCTGCCCTCTTCTAAGTATGCTATTTTATCACTAACTATAAGTGCTTCTTTGCTGTCATGGGTAACAAATATAGCACTAACACCGCTTTCTTTAATAATACTCACTATCTCTCTTTGAATTCTAGACTTTAAAATCGAGTCAACATTCGAAAAGGCTTCATCAAAAAGAATTAGCTTTGATTTTGTTGCTAGTGTTCTTGCAAGTGCAACTCTTTGTTGTTGTCCGCCTGAAATTTCATGAGGATATCTACTCTCTAAACCACCCAATCCAGTTAACTTTAGCATCTCATCTACAATCTCTTTTTGTCTGCTTTTGCTCTCTTTTGATATACCAAATGATATATTTTTAAAAACATTCAAGTGGGGAAATAATCCATAGTTTTGAAATACAAAACCTACATTTCTCTTGTGAGGCTCTACAAATAAACTAGGCGAACTAACAGTTTTTCCATAGATACCAATAGTGCCGTTATCCTCTCGCTCAAAACCAGCAATGAGATTTAAAATAGTGCTTTTTCCACTTCCACTTCCGCCAAGTATCGTAAGTATCTCACCCTCTTGCATCTCTATACTTATGTCATTTAAGACTTTTGTATCTCCAAAACTCTTTGAGATATTTTTTAGACTCAATATCATCTATACGCCTTTAAACTAAATAAAATAGATACTAAGCAAAGCAGTATTATGCAAAGTGCGTAGACTGCTGACTCTTGTATTAACTCAATTACGGCCAAACCATATGTTTTTGTTGCCAATGTCTCATAGTTAAATGGTCTTAGTATCAGTGTCAATGGCAACTCTTTAACAATATCAATAAAAACTAAAAGATAGGCTATTATCAGTGAGTTTCTTAGAAGTGGTAGCTCAACACGAAAAAGAGTTTTCAAAGGAGGACTGCCTAGACTTCTTGAAGCTCTATTTACATTAATACCCAATTTTTCAAATGAGGAGCTTACAGAGTTTAGCCCAACTGCTAAAAATCTTACAATATATCCAAAAACTAGAGCGAATAGAGTTCCGCTTAAAAGAAGTTCACCAAACCCATGATTGTCTATCAAATAGTTGTCAAAATCTCCAAAAAGAATTATAATTCCTATACCGATAACGGCTCCTGGCATACTGTAGCCAAGTGTGGCAAATTTTGTTACATATTTTGTATACATGTTAGGAATTAACCTGTAGGTATAAGCTATCAAGACAGCTATTACTATAATGGCTATTGAAGCTAGAGAGGCTACTATGAAAGAGTTTGTAACTGCACTTAAAAACTCCATATCTATAGTATCTCCTCCATATGCAAAAGTGAACACTATAATCCAAATAAGAGGAAGTATAAAACCAAAAAAAACAGGAATACTTAGAAAAAAGTAAGCAAAAAAAAGCTTAACCCCTCTTAGTTTAATCTTTTCCAAAGGAGCAGATGATGACTCGGTAGAGTATTTAGCCCTGCCTTGCGAGAACTTTTCAATTAGCAGTATAGATAGTACAAACGCCATAGCTATTGAAGAGATATAAGCAGCACTTCCCGCATCACCCATGTTGAACCAAGTTGAAAAAATAGCATTAGTAAGAGTTTTTATTCCATAATGACTCACAACACCATAATCACTAATAACCTCCATCATAACAAGTGCTAAGCCAGCAAAAATAGCGACTCTACTAAGAGGCAAAACGACCTTAAAAAGTGCTCTTTCTTTGGACATGCCTAAGCTAAGGGCTGAATTGATAAGAGAACCAGCATTTTTTAAAAAAGATGCTCGTACTATCAGATAAATATATGGATAAAAAGCTAAAGCTAGAACTATGCTTGCAGTATAGAAGCTAAAAATATCAAAATAACTTTTTATACCTAAACTCATCAAAAATATATGAACATGTCCAAAAAAACCAAACAAGTCAGAGTAGATAAATCCTAAAATATAAGAGGGAACAGCAAAGGGAAGAATCAGCCCTATAGCAAAAATTTTACGGAACCTAAACTCATAAAATGTCACTAAAAAAGCGGAGCTAACTCCAAATATAAGAGTTAAAATTGAGACTACAAAAAGCAATAGTGCTGTATTTGTAATATAATCTAAAAGAACTGTCTCTTTAATGTGTGCTAAAATCTTACCATCAGCACCAACTGCATATAGAACTATAAGCAGTATTGGCAGGGTGACTACAAGCGTTAAGCCTGTAGTCGAACCTATCCAAGAGACATTACTTCCAGTTAACTTCATTAACTATTTTCATAGCGTCTGCATTATGCACACCAAATCTATATAGAGGTGTCTGATCTACCTTAAATGCTCCCCATGATTGTAAAGTTTTTGAAGGTTTTACACTTTGGTTTACAGGATACTCGCTGTTTGCCTCAGAAAATATAGCCTGAGCTTCTGGACTTACTAAAAACTCCATAAGCTTGATTGCATTAGCCCTGTTTTTGCTACTGCTTTTTGTCAATCCAATTCCAGAGATATTGACATGAGCTCCTCTGTCAAATGCTCCTTGATTTGGAAAAAATACTCCAACTTGCTCACCAACCATAACATCAGCATCTTTTTTAGAGTTTAAAAGTCTTCCAACATAGTAAGTGTTTACAAATGCAATATCGCCAGCACCTGCAGCAACCGCTCTTATCTGGTCAGTATCTCCACCTTTTGGAGTTCTTGCAAGGTTATTTACCACACCAGCTGCCCATGTTTTTGCTGCTTCTCTACCTTGTGAAGCGATCATAGATGCTATAAATGATGTGTTATATATGTTTGAGCCCGTTCTTACTAAAAGACGACCTTCCCACTTTGGATTCACCATGTCTTCGTAGGTTGAAAGTTCACTCGCTCTTACTTTATCCTTATTGTAAACAATAACTCTAGCTCTTGTAGTTAATGCAAACCAGTAATCATCTCTATCTCTTAGTTTTGGTGGAATTATGTCATTTAAATATTGAGAATCAACTTTTTGTAAAAGTCCTCTCTCTTTAGCAAGATGAAGTCTTGCAACATCGGCAGTTATAAATAAGTCGGCAGGAGATTTAGCTCCCTCTTTCTCTAGTCTCTTCAGTAACTCACTTGCCTTTGCTTTTACAACATTTACTTTTATGCCTGTTTGTGCCTCAAACAGAGTGAAAAGTTGCTGATCTGCATCATAATGTCTATGCGAATAGATATTAACCTCTGAAGCTGCATACGCCATGCTAGATACTAAAAGTGTACCTACAACTAATTTTCTTAACATCCTAAACTCCTTATATTTTTAGTATAAAAATTATAATCAAATACATCTTAAAAGAAGCATAAGTGTTTTTTATAGTTTTTTCAGAACCATGTTAATATAATTATTATTATAATTTATATAAAAAGAAACTATATTACTCTCTACTCTATCCACCCACCACCTATAACTTGGCTATTTCTATAAAAGGCTGCCATCTGCCCAGTAGCCACCCCTTGCACATCCTCATAAAGCTTTACGGTGGCACTAGTACCCTCTACATACACACTACACTCGCTCTTTGGACTTCTATATCGTATCTTCACAGAGCACTCAAAATTTTTAGCCTCAACAAACATATTAATATCTTTAATTCTGAACTCATGTATGCTCAAATCCTCTTTCAAGCCAACTGTTATCTCATTTGCTTCAGGGTTTATAGCAATTACATAGTGAGCCTCATGTGCCCCTTTTACGCTAAAGCCTCTTCTTTTGCCTATCGTGTAGTGCATATAACCTTTATGCTCACCGACTACTTCGCCCTTGATATTCAATACACTGCCAGGTCTATTAATATCCATATGTTTTTTCAATATATCTGTATAGGTATCAGGAACAAAGCAGATTTCACTACTCTCTTTTTGTGTAGAGAACTCCTGTAAGACTTCTATAGTTGAAGCAAATTTCTTCACATCCTCTTTTAGCATAGCACCGAGTGGGAACAAAACCAAAGCCAAGCTCTCTTTTTTAACATCTGCTAAAAAATAGCTTTGATCTTTACTCTTATCTACTGCTTCTGCTAATAACCCATCTATTTTTTGTATATAATGACCCGTAGCAAGAGCGTCCATGCCTAGCTCTTTTGTAAAGTCTATTAGTGCTCCGAGTTTTATATTTCTATTGCAAAGTACACATGGATTTGGTGTTAATCCCTCTTTATATCCATCTACAAAAGGAGTATAAACAAAATCATTAAACTTCTCTTGTAGATTTAATATATGATACTTTATTCCTAAAAAATCAGCTACCTTTGCAACTCTTCTTATGCTCTCTTCATGAAATAGAGTGTCGCTGTGCAATTTCATATATACACCCTCTATATCATGTCCCTCTTGCTTTAACTTATATGCTACTACGGTAGAATCCACTCCACCACTCATTGCCACTAGTATTTTCATTATCTCAATGTTTCTAATCGCTCTTTTTTTGTACCTATCTCACTTATCTGAACACCAAAATTGCCATCAACAATGACTACTTCACCCTGAGCTATAACCTTATCTCCAACAAGAATCTCAAGAGGATCATTGGCAAGTTGATCAAGTTCTATAACTGAACCTATATCCATACTTAAAACATCTTTTAAAAGCATCTTTTTTGAGCCTACTCTTACTCTTATTGGGAGTTTCACATCTTTAATGAGCTCTATATTCTTCATCTCATCGCCTGTCAAACTAGGACGAGAAGCAATTGATTCAGTGTTTTTAGGAGTACTTTTTTCTGCCTGCTCTTGTGCTACATCTGCACTTAATGCAGAGCTTAATGTTGAGTCTATTCCAAAAACTATGTTGTCAGTGGTGCTTTGTATGCTCATATTAAATACAAATATTTTTGCAAAACTATTAAAATCTATATCTCCTGTGGCTTCGATATATCTTATGTCATCTACATTGAAGTTTAAATTTGGCATAGATTTTTGACCACTTAGAGCAGTTGAGAGTGAGCCAAAGATATTTGATAGTATCTCTTTAGTGGCATCTAAATCATCATCATCCATATTCTCTTTTTCAACTCCCTCGCCACCTAGCATCATATCGCCTAGTGATGTAGCCAAAATTGCCGAGACCGTAACTCTCATCTTTGCTTCAATCTCTCCACTTATGCTAACATCAAGGACTGCCAATGGTGGAGATAGAGTTATTTTTTCATTAGGAGTCTCCTCTTTTGCTAGCTCCATAGTAGGAGCAACCCCCGTTAGCCCTTCAATCGTGGAGACTATTTCACTCTCTAATATTTTGATAAATTCTGATATCATTTTTACTTCCCCTTGCTCAAAAAAGTAGATATTTTCATACCACTCTCTCTATATTTTCATCAACAGTAGAGTAGATCTTCTCCATTCTTTTCATCTCTAGTTGCTCTAACTTAGACTTAACCTCATCATTGTCTGTTTTAATTAGCTCTTTTAGTTTTATAGATTTTCTAAACCTGTGAAGTCCAATCTGTGCTAAAAATAGATCCTTTTTATCTATCGAAACCACAACCTGATCATCAGCAGCTCGGTTTAGTCGTATAACATCGCTCTCTTCAAGGTCAAGCAACTCTCCTATGCTCAAATCTGCTTCTCCAATTATAGCTTCATTAAAGACTTCAGCACGCCCTACGAGTGCATTTAACTCTTTATTTCTACTCTTTTTGGCACTTGTATCACCAAGCATAATATCTCTATTTGCTAAACGAGACAAAATAGGCTCAAGATAGATAACAGGATAGCAAAGGTTAATCATACCACTTGAGCTTCCTATTGTAATCTCCATTACGACCATTATAACAATCTCATTTTGAGATACAACCTGAACAACATTTGGACTCGACTCTTTTGTCTCAACGGTGGGATACATGTCTGTAATAGGTCCCCATGCCTCTTTTAATCTCTGCATAATGACTCGTAAAATTGCATCAAGAAGATTTAGTTCAATATCCGTAAGCTCTCTTGTTGACTCGTAAGATTCACCAAGACCACCAAGAAGCCTATCTATCATTGGAAAAGCGATAGATGGATTTATCTCTATAACACAACTTCCATCAAGTGGTTTTATAGAAAAAACATTGAAACTAGTTGGACTTGGAAGAGACATCAGAAACTCACCATAAGTCATCTGGTCAACTGAGTGAAGCTGAATCTCAACAATACTTCTCATAATAGAGGATATTTGAGCAGCAAGATTTCTTGCCATCTTGTCATGGATTCCCTTAACTGCACGAAGTTGCTCTTTTGATACTCTGTTTGGTCGCTTAAAATCGTAAAGAACAATTTGGCGCTCATCCTCTTCATCTATCTCCACAGCCTGTGTACTACCGTCCTCTTCAACAACCTCTAAGAGGGCATCAATCTCCTCTTGACTTAATATATCAGCCATAAACTCCTAGCTCCTCTCGTATCTGCTTTAGTAGTTTTTTATGAATTTGAGAAATTCTAGACTCACTAATATCTAGTATACCACTAATCTCTT
The DNA here is from genome assembly GCA_964642805.1 of uncultured Sulfurospirillum sp. GTDB lineage: Bacteria > Campylobacterota > Campylobacteria > Campylobacterales > Sulfurospirillaceae > Sulfurospirillum_A. The sequence continues at coordinate 14,181 of CAZXOZ010000009.1, forward strand.
TAAGATTTAACTCCTCAAAGTAGTAGAGTTGGATTATAAGTTGCTCTCGCTTTTTAAATCTATCTAAAATAGTCTTAATAACCTCTATGAGCTGCTCTTTTTCAACTATCTCACAGGTGTTCTCTTCACTCAACACTGTTATCTGTTCGTTTATAGGCATCAAGGCCACCACTCTAGCACCGCTTCTAGCCTCATCTATCTTTTGTACACTCTCACCTAAAAGCTCTGAAAGATACTCACTAGTAGGCTCCTCTTCATAGTTTGAGAGGTATCTATCTATCTCTTTGTCTACCGTTTTTATCAGTTTTCTGCTTGCTCTACTCACAACATCTAAACTTCTGAGATAATCAAGCATAGAGCCATGTACTCTTTGACGCCCATACCCCCAAAAAGAGTCATTTTGCTCTCTATCATATCTGCGAGAGAGTTTTATCATCTCCTCTGTTCCAATTGAGATTAAATCATTGACATCAATTGATGCTGGTAGTCTCTCTTTTAGTCTATATGCCAATGCACGAACCGCTGGTAGGTACTGCAACACTAAAGTATCTTGATCCTTTTTAATGCTATCACTATAAGGATTAGGCTGCTTTTTTGCGTACATCTACTTTTGGCTTTTTATCATTTTTTGAGTCTTGCTCATGTTCTATATTCATCTTCTCAACCTCTAGTAGCAAAGCATCCATTCTCTTCTCTCTAGCATCTAACTCAGATATGAAGTACTCACTCACCTCTTCATACTCTTTTTTATTAAAAAGAGTATGACTAAAACGCCTAATATCAACAAAATTCATAATCACTACATGTATAAAAAGGTAAAAAAAGAGCGTAACCCCTATGGTATACAACACAATATCTTCAGGCAGTGAAAAATTTAAAATTGTAAATATCAAACCTATAAAAAACCCGCATACTGTAAAAAAATATATAAAATTGTCTGTATGAATCACCTATGTCCTTTAAAATTTATCTATTAAGCTCTTCAAGAAACTACCAAAACCTCTATCGTCTTCATCTTTAAGCACTTTATGTTCCAATCTATAAGTAAGCTTATTGACAATTCTTTTTAGCTCATGTGAAGCTATGCCGTTTGGGGCATCATCGGTAAAAAGAGTTCTTTGCTTTATGCTTTTAGATACTATCTTATCTTCTGGAAGGTATCCTAGTAGATTTAGACTAACTCCCTCTATGTTTGCAGTAGCAACCTTACTAATTTTTTCAAAAATCAACTCTGCCTCTTTAGCACTTTTTGCCATATTCAACACTAAGTGCATCATAGGCTTTACCCTGCTAGTTACTTTTATCGTAGCATAAGCATCAGTTATGGCAGCTGGGTCTGGAACTGTAACAACGATAACCTCATCACTAGCTTCTAAAAATAGCTGAATATGGCCGCCGATACCAGCCCCTGTATCGATTATCATAAAGTCTAAATCATCTAAGATTTGAGTCTCTTCAAAAAATCGTTCATACAAAAACTGGTCATTATACTTTAAAATCTCATCTCCACTCTCACCAGGAATAAGAATAAGATTTTTCTTTACTTGCACAATTATATCCTCAAGAGAGACATCACCTTTTAGTACATGTAGGATATTCTTATCAATTCTAACATTGAGAATTACATCTAAATTTGCTAGCCCTAAATCCGCATCAAAAAGTCCCACCTTATAGCCCTTTTTCGATAAGACATTTGCTAGATTAGCACTTAGCGTACTCTTTCCAACCCCACCTTTTCCGCTTGTAATAGATATATATTTTGTTTTTTGATTTGTTTTTGCAGATCTGCTTCCATTTTTAACGAGCTCTTGTAGCTTATTTGCTTGTGTCTGCATCTTGCTTCCTTTTAAAGCCATCTAGCATACATCCCACCAAAAAATCACTATTTGCTACAACTATATCGTCTGGAACCTCTTGTCCAACAGAGAAGTAACTCACAGGCCTATCTATATCATATATCAAAGAGAAGACTGTTCCAAAAGCTTTAGTCTCATCAAATTTTGTAAAAACTAAAGTATCTATATTTAAAAATGAGAAGTTCTTATATATCTCTTTAAGGTCTTCTAACTTACTTCCTGCTGAAAGCACTAGATTCACATCTATCTCATACTCACTATTTTTTATAAACTGATGCAGTTTTGCTAACTTATCTTTGTCATATTGCGAACTTCCTACTGTGTCAATTAAGATAACATTGCAGTGTGAGAGAGAGCGAAGCGCACTATTAAAATCAGCTGGGTCTACCACATCCTCTATGGGAAGTTTCATCATCTTTGCATATTGAAAAAGCTGCTCAACCGCTCCAATCCTATAGGTGTCAAGCGTGATAATTCCTACTTTATCCCTCTTCTCTTTTATATATGAAAAACGAGCTGCTAGCTTTGCTATAGTCGTAGTTTTTCCAACCCCCGTAGGACCTACAAACATGATGAGTTTTTTTGCACCTCTTGGAATCTCTCTCTCATGCCGAACTGGGACCATCTTTCGTAGTAGCACTTGAAAATATCGCTTTACAGACTCACTAGAGTGCCTCATCTTAGTAGGCATATGCTCTAAAGTAAGCTTCATTATATTCTCAAGATGATTGCTTCCCATACCACTTATCTTTGCTAACTTATAAATCTGTGCAAACTCTGGCGGAATTGCAAGGTTGTTTCTTGCTGGTGATTTCTCCTCCCAAAACATCTCTTGGATTAGTTTTATCTTGTCAACCAATTTTGTTATCTCTTGTTTGATTTGTACAACATCTTCATGGGGATTCTCTCTCTCAACAATAGATATTTTTGCATCTTGTTTTGTATAGATACTACTATCTGTAACTTTTGCTATCTCAGATATCTGTTTTGCCGCCTCTGAGATATTTACAAGCACCTCTTCACTGCTTTGGTATGAGTGTTTTTTTAGTGGCTTAGGCTTAGCTTTTATCTCTTCGACTGCAATAACAACCTCATAAAGAGCAGAACTATTTAAGCTCTTTTTTTTCACCTGTTTTGTACTAACAACCAAGGCATCTTCACCGCACTCAATCTGTGCTTGTTTTAGAGCAGCGGCTGGTGTTTGTGCACTAAAGGTTAAAAATTTCAATTTATATATTCCTTTTTAAGCTTAAAAGTGGCAAAACTACAGACTCTCTCTCGCTCCAGTTTGGATGAGGTAGCACTAGAGTTTTACTTTGAATTTTAAAATCTTCAAAGAATATTATATCCAAATCAAGAGTTCTTGGAGCATTTTTAAAATCTCTCTTTCGTCCAAATATCTTCTCAACACATAGAAGAAATTTTAAAAATGCTTTTGGAGCGAGTGATGTCCTTATGACCATGATAGCATTATAGAAATCATCTTGCTTTGTATATCCAAAAGGAGGGTTCTTTAAGATTGCAGATGTTTGAGCTATGCTAACGAGTGAACTTCTTTTTAGGTACATGTAGAGATTTCTAAATCTTTTTCTTACATCACCTATATTCCCTCCTATGCCCACTACTGCTCTGTACTTAAACTCTCTATTTTTTCTATTGACTATAGGATAAAATCTATCACGAATAAGTGTCATTTTCAACCTAAAATCTTAGCATTTGCATTTGTGATAACAAGAGTGTCCTCTATGCGAACTCCAAACTCATTTGGCAGATAAATCCCAGGCTCAACTGTAAAAACCATGCCCTCCTCAAGCACTGTCTCACTCTTACTTGATATGACTGGTAGCTCATGAACATCTAAGCCAACCCCATGACCTGTTGAGTGTATAAAGTATTTGCCATATCCACTAGCCTCTATCACATCTCTACAAGCCCTATCAACTTCACAAGCCTTTATGCCTGCTTTTGCTTTTTTTATACCTGCTTCTTGAGACTTTAAAACTATATCATAAATCTTTTGTCTTTTTAAATCGCTAAATTTTTGAGCTTTACTAAAGTTTAAGTTTTCATCAAACTGAGCTGTTCTTGTTCTATCTGAGCAGTATCTCTTGTAAGTTATGCCAGCATCAAAAAGTATCAAATTTCCTATCTCAAGGCTCTTTAAAAGAGGGAGAGCATGACACTTTGCAGCATTTTTATCGATGGCAAAGATAGGGGAGAAACTAAGCCCAAACTCCCCAAAGTTTTTTAAAATACTCTGTGCTTCAAAGTGTAGCCTCTGCTCGCTTACATGTAGACCAGATTTACTCAAATACTCTGCTAAACTATCAAATGCTTTTGCACCAATTTTTGCAGCTCTTTGAAGAGTATCAATCTCTTTAGAGCTTTTAACTATGCGTTTTTGCTGAGAAAAATTGGCTACTCTTTTAAACACTACACTATCAAGCTCTTTTGTAAACTCCTCATAGGCAAAAAGAGTCCACTCGCTTGGATCAAAAATAAGCTCTTTTGCCTTCGCATTTTGTATAAGCTCTCTTACTTTTGGGAACATATCACGACGCTCGGTTATGATGACTTCTGCTCCTTTAATGGACTCTTTAGCCTCAGTATCATATCTTGAGTCAGTTATAAAAAAAGCCTCACTTCCAAACTTTAGAAAGACAACATTATCACAAGAGAAGCCGCACTCATGATATACAGCACTTTCATCTCTTAAAATATAATTCATTATGCTTCCGTTTTAGCCTGTTTTTGTGCCTCTATCTCGCCTAAAATTTGAGTCATAGAGATCATCGCTAAGTGATAACCAAATGGACCAAATCCGCTAATCAAGCCAGTACAAACTGCAGCAGTTAAGCTCTTTGCTCTAAACTCCTCTCTTCTATAAAGATTGCTAATATGCACTTCAACTGTAGGCATAGCAGCAGCAGAAATCGCATCACGAATAGCTATTGAAGTATGAGTATAAGCTGCAGGATTGATGATAATACCATCAGCATCACCAATACACTCTTGAACTCTATCGACTATCTCCCCCTCTAAGTTTGATTGAAAAAACTCTATCTCTATGTTGTTTTGTTTGGCTATATTCTCCATCTGAGTGTGAATCTCCTCAAGCTTCATCGGCCCATAGATATTTTGCTCACGATGACCTAGGAGATTTAAGTTTGGTCCTTGAATTACTATAATTTTCATTAGTTACCTTTATCTGAATTTTGGATATTATACATAAAAAATAGTAAAAGGTTGATTATCCCTAACTATTGCACAACTATTCAGTTAGTGGACGATAATGTGCTATAATATTTTTCATTAAAAATAAAGGCAAATAAAGATGGAGCTACTAAAGACATTTGGACTTTTTTCTGTTACCGCAGTTGCTGAAATCGTTGGTTGTTATCTTCCATATCTTTGGCTCAAGCAGGGGCATACTATCTGGCTTTTGGTTCCAGCGGTTTTGAGCTTAGCTCTGTTTGTCTGGCTTCTTACTCTTCATCCAGATGAGTCTGGTAGAGTCTATGCTGCTTATGGTGGTGTCTATGTCAGTGTAGCAATACTTTGGCTATGGGCAATTAACTCTGTCAAGCCCTCTGTAACAGATTGGATTGGGGTTGGGGTTTGTCTGGTTGGTATGTCTATTATCATTTTAGGATCAAGACATGCCTAATGCCAAAGAGGGGCAAACTACTATTCTTTTTTATGATGGAGAGTGCTCTTTTTGTAGCGGTATTGTAAGATTTATGCTTGAAAAAGATAGATATAAAAAACTTCACTTTGCTCCACTAGGTGGAGATACTTTTAAAGAGAAACAGGTGCCTTTGATTGATAGTGAGACGATTATCATCTACACAGAACAGCTTGTATTATACAAAAGTAGTGCTGCAATCTATGCTTTAAAGCTTCTAGGAGGTGGCTGGTCTGCTCTAGCAAAAGTAATGGGTATATTTCCAAAGTTTTTTAGAGACTTTATATATGATTGTATCGGAAGAGTTCGCTATCTACTTGTTTCAAAAAATAACAATAAAGCTTGCCCAATGCTACCCAAAGAGTATAGAGATAGGATATTAACATAATTCAGTCCAAAATAGTAAGTGCTAGCTACATACTTACATGCAATAAAAACTTTGAAATCTTAAAAGATAGTGCTATCTGTTTTGATAAGATGATACTAGATATCGATAGCTTAGAGAGCTTGATTGAGAAATATCCTCAAGCAGAGGTAACAAAGCTACCTAAAAACTCATTAATTATGCCAGGACTCATCAATCCACATGTTCACCTTGAGTTTAGCTCCAATAAAAGTACTCTGAAATATGGAAGCTTTATGCCATGGCTCAACTCCGTCATAAAAAAGCGAGACGACCTACTAGCAACTTGTAGTGATGAGATGATGCAAAAGCAACTAAAGATTATGCAAAAGAGTGGAACTACTGCGATTGGAGCTATTAGTAGTTTTGGAAACGACTTTGAAGCTTGCCTAAAAACTCCGATAAGAGTAGTTTTTTTTACAGAGGTTTTAGGAAGCCGTCCTGACTCTATAGATATACTTTTTGATGACTTCAAGTCAAGACTAAGACAAGCACAAGAGAATGAAAATGAGAGACTTATCCCTGCTATCTCTATACACTCACCCTACTCTACGCATCCAATTTTAGCTAAAAATGCTCTTGATATTGCTCGTAGATATGACTACACTGTATCTACCCACTTTATGGAATCACAAGCTGAAAGAGAGTGGCTTGATGATGGCAAAGGGGAGTTTTGTAGCTTTTTCAACAACTTTGCACCAAACTCGCGTCCCATGAGTAGCTCTTACAATTTTCTTGAGCTGTTTGAGGGATGTAAGGCTCTTTTTACTCACTGCGTTAAAGCTACAAATGAAGAGTTGCAATACATAGAGAAAATAGGTGGAAGTGTAACTCACTCTCCTGTATCAAATAGACTTCTAGGTGTTGGGACGCTCAATATCTCAAAGATAGAAGAGTTTACACTAGGAACTGATGGATTAAGCTCAAATATCTCCTTAAATCTTTGGGATGAGATGAGGGCTGTTTTATGGACTCATCAAAGCGAAGATATAGATAGACTTGCAAAAAAAGTTATTCAAGCTGTGACTATTAATGGTGCAAAAGCTCTAAATCTTAACTGTGGTGAGATAGAAAAAGCCAAACATGCAGACTTTATCGTGTGTGAACTAAGTGAAGATTTGCAAAATATTGAAGATATTGTGCTACAATTAATCTTGCATACAAAATTTACAAAAGCGACATTCGTTGCGGGAGAGAGAGTATAATGTTTCTATTTAGATGGATAGGAAAAATCATAAGCTACATAAACAACCACTTCAAAGCGATGCTTTTTTTGCTTCTTCTGTTTTTTATCTTCGCCCCGATAGGTAAAGACAACCTACAACAACCAAATCTTAAAACAATTAGGATAGATGGGCAGATTATAAATATAGACAAAATTTTAGCCAATATTGAGAGTGCTATAAACAATCACAACATAAAAGGAGTTCTTCTTCAAGTTGACTCTCCAGGAGGGGCACTCGCTCCATCTATAGAGGTTAGTATGGCGATAAAAAGGTTAAATAAGATTAAGCCAGTTATCACTTATGCGAGTGGAAGCTTGACGAGTGGAAGCTACTACGCTTCAATCTGGACAAGAGAGATTATAGCAAACCCTGGAGCTTTTATAGGCTCTATTGGTGTTATGATTCAAACACCAAACATAGAAGAACTAGCAAAAAAACTCGGTATTAGTGAGCAAACCATAGTTGCTGGCGAATATAAGCAGATGGGTACATTTACTAGAGAGTGGAGCAAAAAAGAGAGAGGTGCATTGGAGGATTTGATAAATGATGCTTATGAGCTTTTTATAGGGGATGTGGCAAGAGCGAGAGGTCTTAGAATTGAAGATGCAAAAGAGTTTGCAAATGCAAGAGTATTTATAGCACAAAAAGCAAAAGAGGTTGGACTCATAGACAGAGTAGGCTCACTCTATATCGCCCAAAGAGAGCTTGAGAAGATGAGTGGAGTAGCAGTACCAATCTGGCAGAAACCTAGCGAAATTGAACTTTTTCTTAAAGAGTTAAAAACAGCCGTATCTCTTCCTATCTTTAGTTTTGGCAGTTATCTTAGATAGATACTGCTTTGTAACCAAATTGTAATATTATCATTTTATAATCCTTTTATATTTCACTGTAAAAGGATTCGATAATGAAAAAACAGTTTTTAACTCTTGGTGCTTGTACGCTTTTTAGCTCTTTGCTCTTTGCTTCTGGAGGTGACTTTAACTCAATAGAGAAGATTGCTACCTATGAAACTAGGATTAAAGGTGGATCCGAAATTGTAGCATTCGATAAAGAATCAAAAAAAATGTTCACAACAAATGGCAAAAAGAATAGGGTTGATATGCTTAGTATTAACCATGACAATAGTGCAAACAGCACAAAAATTGAAAAAATATCCTCAATCAACTTAGCAGACTATGGTGATGGTATTAACTCTGTTGCAGTTTTTGGTGATTTAGTAGCAGTTGCAGTCGAAAGAGTATCCATAACTGATAGCTCAAAACAAAGAAGAGGACAGATTGTATTGTTTGATACAAATGGAAATTATCTAAGGAGTATCAAAGTTGGGTATCTTCCTGATATGGTAACTTTTAGTACAAATGGCTCACTCATCATCGTAGCGAACGAAGGACAGCCAAACAAAGACTACTCTTATGACCCAAAAGGCTCGATTGGGATTATAGATATTGGAGATAACTACTCATACACTGATTTAACTTTTAATGGAGTCCATATCCCTGCTGGAGTTATACTAAAAGATGGAGTTGATGCCTTTTTTGATTTGGAACCTGAGTATATCACTGTTCAAGGAGATAGAGCCTATGTTACGCTTCAAGAGAATAACGCGATAGCAATTGTAGATCTATCAAATAAAAAGATAGTCTCAGTTGTACCGCTCGGATTTAAAAACCACTCAAAACCACAAAACTCAATAGATATAGAGGAAGAGGGAAAGATACTCATAAAAACATACAAAAATCTTTATGGCATGTATCAACCAGACACAATAGCCTCATACAGAGCTGGGCACAAAACATACCTAGTAACTGCAAATGAGGGAGATGGTAGAGAGTATGGCGACTATGAGAATGAGACAAAAATCAAAAAACTAGACTTGAGTGATGAACTGATAGCTGTGTATAAAGATGAGAATGACCTCAAAGTCAATAATGAGTTAGGCAAAAACTCTGATGGTAAATATGAAAAACTATACACCTTTGGGGCGAGAAGTTTCTCAATTTGGAATGAAGATGTTGTTTTGGTATTTGATAGTAAAAATGAGCTAGCAAAACTGACTGCAAAACTTGAGCCTAAGCTATTTAACCACAACAAAGGCAAGATGGATGGCAGAAGTGGCAACAAAGGAGTTGAGCCAGAAGCTTTAGCTATCGGTAAAGTAGATGGCGAGACTTATGCCTTTGTTGGACTAGAGAGACAAAGTGCAATTGTTATCTACAATATCTCAAATCCTAAAAATGCAAAATTTGTTAAGTATCTAAATACAAAAGAGAAGGACATATCTCCAGAAGGCATGGAGTTTGTCAAAAAAGAGGATAGCCCAACTGGCAATGCTTTGCTATTGGTCGCATTTGAGATTAGTGGCTCAACTTCTGTTTACGAGATAAAGTAGGGTAGCCTATAACAACTGTTTTGTAAATTACGCTATAATCTTTTTTTCAAAGAAAAGGTCAATAATGTCATTTACAAAACTAGGCTTGTCAAAGCCGCTCTTAAGAGCTATTGAAGATCAAGGCTACAGTAATCCAACACCCATACAAACCAAAGCGATACCGCTTATACTATCAAAACAAGATGTCTTAGCAGGAGCACAAACAGGTACTGGTAAAACAGCTGGATTTACTCTACCTCTTCTTGAGAGGCTAAGTGAACGAGCACAATCAAAAGGTAAAAGTCCAGTAAGAGCACTCATACTTACCCCTACAAGGGAGTTAGCAACTCAAGTCCACGAAAGTGTTAAAGCTTATGGAAAGTATCTGCCTTATAGATCCACGGTTATCTTTGGAGGGGTTGGTATAAATCCCCAAATAGGAGAGTTTAGAAGAGGGGTAGATGTAGTTGTAGCAACTCCAGGCAGACTGCTTGACCATATAGGAAGAAAAACTGTAACCCTTTCAAGCGTTGAGTTTCTTGTGCTAGATGAAGCCGACAGGATGCTCGATATGGGCTTTATACATGACATCAAAAAGATACTAGCAATTTTGCCAAAAAAAAGACAAAACCTCCTTTTTTCAGCAACTTTCTCAAGCGATATAAAAAAACTAGCCGATAACCTACTAAACTCACCAAAACTCATCGAGGTTGCAAGAAGAAATCAAGCATCAGAGCTTGTAGAGCAGCTAATACACCCAGTAGATAAAGCAAAAAAAAGAGCACTCCTCTCTCATCTAATCAAAAAAGGTAGCTGGAAACAGGTTTTAGTTTTTACTAGAACAAAGCATGGAGCCAACAAACTAAGCGGACAACTAGAAAAAGATGGCATAAGCTCAGCCGCAATCCACGGAAACAAAAGCCAAGGAGCAAGAACAAGAGCACTAGCAAACTTCAAAGCAGGAACTGCTAGAGTATTAGTAGCCACTGACATC